>CAZOJY010000044.1:0-25381 GCA_964580235.1 uncultured Eubacteriales bacterium
AAAAGACACGGGGGGACGATCAAACTCGAAAGCCAGAAAGGAAAAGGCGCGACTTTCACAATTGCCCTGCCATTGGATAACAGAAGGGGAAAAAACAAGGGGGTGCCGATAAGTTATGAAAAATAGTCATATTTTAAATGTACTCGTCGTTGATGATGAGGAAAAGATAGGCGAGATGTTTGTCAAATGGCTTTCGTTAAAGGGCCATAGCGTAAATTTTGTAATGGAGGGAAAAAAGGCTCTTCATTTAATAAAACAGAAAACATTTGGCCTTGTTTTTTTGGACATTTTGATGCCTGGAATTTCCACTGAAGAAATATTGGAAGGGATCAAGAAAATTTCGCCAAAAACAAAGGTCATCATTATCACAGGCAAAATGATAACTCACGGTTTGATGGAAGAATTAGAGCGCAAGGGTGCATCCGATTTTTTACAAAAACCTTTCAAAATGAATGATGTTATGAAAATTATAAACAAAATGGATGCGGCATAAAGCGACAACAAGCGACAACAAACGACATTTTCTTTGATTCTATTGACATTGGCACTTTTTTTCCCAAAATTAAAAGTGAGGATGAGGACCCAGTATTTCCATTCCTATAAATCATCAGAAATGAATTGAATGAAAAATATGAACATTTTAGTAGTTGATGATGAGAGAGACATCTGCAGTATGTTTAGAAAATGGCTTGATCGTCAGAGATTCACAGTGGAATGTGCGCTGTCCGGAAAAAAAGCGATAGGGCTGTTGGAAAAAAATCATTTTGACATTGTGTTTTTAGATATCGTCATGCCAGGAGTGTCCGCGGCCATAGTGCTTGAAAAGATAAAGGAAATTTCACCGAAGACAAAAATAGTTGCTATTTCCGGGCAGCTCATCGACCGCAATTTAAGGGAAGAAATGCAACTAAAAGGAGCAGCAGACATTCTCCAAAAACCTTTTAAAATGGAAGACATATTGAAACATCTCCCTGAATAAAATTAACTTAACAGCTTCTCTCCGGCGATCTCCTCTTTTTAATTTCTATCATTTTTATTGAAAAGATGTTCATTTGGAGTTTATAATTATCCGTTGAGCCTCTTTTTTCAGGGGAAAACATGAAAAAAGGCGATAAAACAAAGGAACAGCTCAAGGATGAATCTGTCAAATTAAGCAGGAGAATTATTGAGTTGGAGCAGCTTATAAATAAGTTCCAGCGGAATGAAAAAAAAATAAAAGAGTCCGAAGAGCTCTATAAAACCATTGTGGATGCGGCTCCGGACGGCATTGTAACGACAGATTTAAAAGGTGTGATTACATATATGAATTCAGCGATGACAGAACGGACAGGATATTCAAAAAAAGATTTTATTGGCAAGCCCTTCTTAAAAATTCCAACGATCCGGGCAAAGGATATCCCGAAATATGTAAAGGTCATGAATTCCCTTTTAAGGGGAAAGACTCCTGAGCCTTCTGCCTTTGAGTGGGTTCATAAGGACGGCACGATTTACTGGGGCAAAGTCTATATCAGCCGGATGAAAAAGAAAGGCAAAACGGTCGGTTTTCAGGCTATTACCAGAGATATAACTGAGCAGAAGAAGGCAGAAGAAGCCTTAAAGAAAAGTGAAGAAAAATATCGGACTATTGTTGAGACGGCTCCTGATGTCATCATAACCATTGATAAAGATGGGATAATTTCTTCATGCAATAAAGCCATAACAAAAATAACAGGATTTCCCCTGGAAGATGTCCTTGGGAAGCATTTTTCAAAGCTTCCGTTTTTGATTCCATCGGAAATCCAGGAATTTTTTAAGATATTACCTTCCTTGCAGGGAAGAAAAGTGCCTGTGCTCCAAGAAATTCAATGGATCCATAAAGATGGAAAATTGCACTGGGCCGAAATACATTTGTCTTCATTAGAGAGAGATAATAAGATATTTGCTGTCCAAGTCATTGGAAGAGACATCACCTCATATAAGCAAGCAGAAGAAGAAAAAGAGAGACTTTACGCTCAGCTTGTTAAATCAGAAAAGATGGCTGGGATTGGGACACTGACGAGCGGCATTGCACACGAATTCAATAACCTCGTTCAGATAATGATGGGGCATGCAGAGTTTGCTCAAAGGACAAAAAAGGCTGAAGATTTGGAAGAAGCTTTAGACATAGTTGTGAAAACTTCAGATAAAGTCACAAGGATTATCAGGGATTTATTGGCTTTTTCAAAGGTTGAAGCACCGGATATGAAACCACACAGTGTCGCTGAAACTCTCGAATCTGTTTTCTCATTAATCGAGGGCCAGCTGGAAAAGCGGAATATCAAAATCCTGAGGAAATACCATAAAACTCCACCGGTCAAACTGAATAAAGAAGAATTGCAGCAGGTGTTTCTGAATATGGTAACAAATGCCCGTGATGCCATGCATCCGAATGGAGGAACGCTGAAAGTGATGGTCAGACACACCAGGAAAAGCGTCAAAATAAGCTTTAAAGACTATGGCAGAGGGATTGCGGAAAAGAATATAAACAGGATATTTGAACCTTTTTATACAACAAAAGGAGCGTTCGGAGGCGATAGCGGGCTTACTGGAACCGGGCTTGGATTGGCTGTTTCTTATGGAATCGTCAAAAGACACGGCGGAACGATTACTGTCGTAAGTGAGGTCGATAAAGGAACTGTTTTCACTATAGTACTTCCGGTTGGCTGAGAATGAGGATGCTGGCTGTTGGGGATTTACCGGGAAAAAGAGGGGTAGAAGGAGAGTGTCCTGCCCAGCCAGCCAAGCAGGGGCTTCACCATAAACTGCTTTCTTGTGATGCAAGATCGATGCCAAGAATAGGAAATCTGTTCAGACAAAATTGCATAATGCTTATAACTCTATTTAATTCAATGAGTTGAATATTAGTTCGATTTATACCGGCAGAACAAATCTCATTTTGTTTTCATCCGGATTCCTAAAAAATTATAGAGATAAATCCATAACAAAAAGGTTTTCTTCCATTTTGCGTCAGTATAAATTTTAAAGCCATTCACTCATATTCCTTCTCAGCTCTTTTGCGATAACCAGTAACACACCGCAGTACTCAATACAGACTCGGAGCCCAGCTTTGCCGGGATCCCCAAAAGTTATGGAAAAAAAACCATAATTTCTAAGGATAAAAATGGAAGGAAATTATCAAAAAAAGAAATCCCAAAATTATTGAACTCCACAACTACCTGAAAATAAAAGAGTTAAAAAATTTTTCTTCGCCGCTGCTGATAATTGGCACAAAGCTTGGATTATACCGTCCCTTTCAAAGAGAAATTGGGATGGATAAAAAGCGAAAGATCAAATTCGGATTCATAAGTTCTGTGGAATCGATCTGAGATAAACATTTTCGAGCGGAAAGCAGAAAAGTGAAAAATTAGGACTAAATTCCCACCGGCGGTAGCCTGCCAAAATAAAAACCGGCAAATATTTTCATTAAAAAGTGTTGAGGATTAAATCAGGAGGGTGAAAGAATGAGACTAGAAAATAGCATGAATATACCCATGGTTGAATCTGTAGAGAGTTTAAAAAGGAAGTTGCATGAAAAAGACAAGAAGTTGAAAGAACTGAAGCAAGAATCGCGAAGTTTCATCAACGAATTGGATTCTGCTTATAAAGAATTAAGGAAAACCCAGGAAGAATTGATCGTAAAAGAAAAGTTGAATGTTGCAGGTGGATTTGCCACCGGCATTGCCCATGAAATCCGGAGCTCCCTCAATGTGATAGGGATGTCAGTCCAGCACCTGCACAATAAATTCAATCCCGGAGATGAAAGAAGAGAATTTACTGAAGCCGTTTTAGATAAGGTGGAGAAATTAAGCCGGGTTGCATCAGATCTCGTGCAGTTTGCCAGGCCACATGAGCCTAATTTTCAAAAAGGCGATATCCATAAAATTTTAGACCGGGTGCTAGATTTGCTGAAATTCAAGTGTGTTGTTCAAAAAGTGAAGATCAAAAAGGATTATATATCGGACATGCCTCCGGTAATGATAGATAAAGAATTGTTAGAACAGGTCTTCTTGAATCTTTTAGATAATGCTCTTTGGGCCATGCCAAAAGGGGGCGATTTGGCGGTTTCAACCCGTACCTCGAATAAGAGTTCGATCGAAGTGAAAATATCGGATTCAGGATTGGGGATTTCTCCATCGGATTTGTTGTGTATATTTGATCCTTTCTTCTCGCGGAAAGAAAATGGTTCAGGTCTGGGGCTGTCTATTGTCCATCGTATTATAGAAGAGCACAAAGGCTTTGTGAAGGTGGAGAGTGAATTGAAAAAAGGGACAACCTTCCTTATAAAGCTTCCCATATCTCTCAAATCCGATTAAAAAAATCCATCATTTTCCGCAGTCAATCTATAAATTTTTTTTTAAAGAGGTCAACATGAACAGCGATTTAGTTTTATGGGGTATTTGTGGAGTGTTAAGTTTACTCATTTTTTTGATTAGCTTTCCAGGCCGCCGCGGAAAAAAGAAGAAGCATTACAAATCCATAATTTAGCCCGAATAATCCGGATTGAATCATCTTTAAAGATGATGACATCTCTTCTTTTTGGGTTATAAAAATGCGGTTAAAATCACCCTTTATCTCGTCTGAAAAGGGCATTGACCCTCTAAGCGTCATGAACGAAAATTCATATTGACAATACCGTCGGAAGAGGGTAAGGCCTTGGATAAAAAGAAAATCTTAATTATCGACGACGAGAAAGACATTGGATGGCTTTTCTCAAAAATCTTAAAAGAGGAAGGTTATCAGGTTTTGATTTCTCTGAGCGGAATAGATGGAATATCGACCATTAAAAAGGAAAATCCCGATCTGGTCATCCTGGATTTAAGACTCCCTGGTATGGATGGTATAGAAACCCTAAAAGAGATAAGAAGGTTCGATAAAGATTTGTTGGTTATCGTGTTGACCGGATTTGAAACGGTACAATCGGCCATCGAGGCTATGAAACTCGGAGCCTATGATTATCTTTCCAAACCTGTAAATATCGAAAAGATTAAAACAACCATCAAAGATGCCATAAGAGCACAATGTATGATCAAAAAAAAGGGGAATCTTGGGAATGGAATAAATGGAAAGATAAGCTTTAAGCATATTGTCGGAGAAAGCCCCCAGATGCAGCAGGTCCACGATTTAGTCAAAAGAGTAGCAGACCATGACATTACAGTTTTTTTGAAAGGGGAAAGCGGGACCGGGAAAGAATTAGTCGCTCGAGCCATCCACAACACAAGCGGGCGTAAAGACAGGCCTTTTATTGTCATCGATTGCGCTGTTTTGCCCGATACCTTAGTGGAAAGCGAAATTTTCGGCTATGAAAAAGGAGCTTTTACCGGGGCCCATGAGAGAAAATTGGGGAAGTTCGAGCTGGCTGAGAAAGGCACCGTTTTTTTAGACGAAATCGGAAATTTAACGGCTCACACTCAGGTCAAACTTCTTAGAACACTCCAGGAACGGGAAATAGAGCGATTGGGCGGTAAAAAACCCATTAAGGTGGATTTTAGACTCATCGTGGCAACCAATGTTAGCCTTGAAAAGGCCATGACGGCAGGGCACTTTAGAGAAGATCTGTATTATAGACTAAATGTTTTTTCCATTTCTCTTCCCCCGTTGAGAGAGAGAGACGGTGATATCGAGATGCTTGCAGATTATTATTTGAAAAAATTTGGCCGGATCTTCGAAAAAAACGTGACGAAATTTTCTCCAGAGGCTCTGGATCTCCTGACTCGGTATTCTTGGCCGGGCAATGTTCGAGAGCTAAGGAATGTTGTGGAAACTGCTGTGCTTCTGGCAGCAGATGAAATTTTGCCTCAACACTTTCCTTCTAAAATCCAGAATTCCTCTGAAGAAAGCAGCCGTTTCTCAAATTCACTTAAAGACGTAGGGAAAAAAGCGAAAGAAAGAGCAGAGAAAGAGGTTATCGTTCGGACTTTGGGTGATGTCAATTGGAATAAGAGCAAAGCGGCTAAAATGCTGAGAGTGGATTATAAAACGCTGTTTAACAAGATAAAAGAATACCACATCCAAAGAATCTGAGATAAAACACTGCCATTCTCCTTAACCGATCCATGATTTTTTCTGATTTAATTATGTTCCCGTTATTGAAAAATAACCATAGTGTATGGAAAAGATTCCATAAATAGTCATTATTAAGATTTCTGCTTGGCCCAGATGTGGATATGTTTTATTTTTAAAAAAAAACTGGCATATAATTTGCTCACCAAATAAACGAGGGCAGAGTTTTTGAAGCTTAAAAAACGAGAAAGGGAGATTCTCTCGGTTATCAAGGAAAATCCTGAGGGAATCACTTTACCTGAAACGGCCTACATCCTGGACACAGCTTCTGTTAAGCTATCAATGCACATGAAAAAGCTGCTGACTCTGGGATTGATTGAAAAAAGAGAAAATAGATATTTTCTCGGAAATCCGGACGTGTAACCAGAAAATTCAGGAGCCGGTTATGAATTGTCCTGTATTTTTAAAATATAAAGATAGGATAAACAGATTGACCCGATCCGTGAACGGACGCAAGGTTTTAGCGAAAAAAGTGGATGACGCTTTTGAATTAATAGAAATAATAAATATCCTTGCCAACTGTCCTAGATTCGAGGAAGTCAATGACGATTGTTTAGCCTGCCGTTTCGTCCTGAATTTAAGACATGAAATTGCAAAGATAATCATAGAGGCAACGGAATCGGCCATTTCTGAGACGATGTTTTAGCCTGCCTGTATCTATTTTGGACCCATAATATCCAATCCCTCATCTAAGAGATAAAAAAATGGAGGATAAAAGCAGAACCAAGAAACAACTTTTGGCTGAATTAAGAGAATTACGCCTCAGATTTGCCGAATTGGAAAAATCAGAGTCTTCCCGTTCCTCGAGAGAAGCAAAAGGAGAGCTGGTTGGAACTGCTATTGTAAGAGATATCACCGAACATAAGCAGAGAGAGGAGGCGATAAAAGACTCGGAAGAACGCTTGAGAATATTATTTGAATACGCCCCTGATGCGTACTACCTGAACGATTTAAAAGGCAATTTTATCGACGGCAACAGGGCCGCTGAAAAAATTACCGGCTACAAAAGAGAGGAGCTGATCGGGGGAAATTTTCTGAAATTGAAGCTTCTCGATCCTCAAGATTCCCTTAAAGCTGCTTCCCTTTTAGCCAAAAACCTGATGGGGAAACCCACTGAGCCCGAAGAATTTGTCCTGAAAAGAAAAAATGGCACAAGAGTTCCTGTTGAAATCAAGACATTTCCAATAAAGATCAAAGGTAAGGCTGTCGTCCTTGGAATAGCCCGCGACATCAGCAGGCGTAAAAAGGCAGAAGAGAAGCTGAAACTGGAGAGGGCCTACATCGACCAGTTGTTTGAGAGTTCTCAGGAAGCGATCGTGATGGCGGATAAGAACGGCCAGGTGATGCGCTCGAATGATGAGTTCATAAGCTTATTTGGATTTTCCTCCAATAATGAAGTTGTAGGGAAGCATGTGGACGATCTCATAGTTCCCGATGATTTGCGTGAAATCGCCAAATCTATCACGAATAATGTGAGGATGGGCGACACGGTCTCCCTGGAAACAGTTCGCCAGCGCAAGGATGGAAAGCTGATCGATGTATCTGTTCTTGCATCGCCAATTGAGGTTGGTGACAAATTGCTGGGTGTATACGGCATATACAGGGATATCTCCGAGCGCAAAAAATGGGAAAAAAAACTCAGAGAATCAGCGGTCTATCTTAATATTATGGGTGATGTTCTGATAGTTTGTGACCCAGAGTTGAGAGTGGTCAAAGTCAATAAGGCTTTTTCAAATCTGTGGGGATACACTCCCAATGAAGTTCTTGGAAAGCCAGTATTTGAATTGTTTAAAAAGGGAGAGTTGGCAAAACACAGAAGGGAGATGGAGAAGGCCGTAAGAGAAGGCGGCGTCAGAGCATTTGAAACGATTGCATTAACAAAAGAAAAAAAAGAGATTGATGTGTCTATTACTGGAACAGTGTTAAAGGATAAAAAAGGAAAACTGCTTAATTTTACTGCACTATTCCACGATATAACGGAACGTAAGCATGCAGAAAAGATACAGTCATCCCTATATAAAATTTCAGAGGCAACAAATAAGACAAGAAATCTTGATGATCTCTTTAATGAAATTCATAGAATAGTCGGAGAACTCATGCCTTCAGAGAATTTTTATATTGCTCTTTATGATTCTGTTGATGACACAGTCAGTTTCCCTTATTTTGTTGATGAACTCCAAAAATCTCTTCCTCCAAGAAAGAGCGGCAAAGGGCTTACAGAATATGTCATTCGTACAGGAAAGCCTCTACTGGCTCCATTTGGAGTGTTCAAGGAGCTTAAGAAGAAAGGTGAAGTTGAATTAACAGGGGATCCCTGGATTTATTGGTTGGGTGTTCCTCTGAAGATTCGGGGGAAGACGATCGGCGTGCTTACTCTTCAAAGTTATTCTGAAGACCTCAAATATGGAGAGCGTGAAAAGAATATTCTCATGTTCGTTTCCACACAAGTGGCAATGGCAATCGAACGCAAGCGGGCCGAGGAAGAGCTCAGAACCTCCCTCAAGGAAAAGGAAGTGCTGCTCAAGGAAATTCACCACAGAGTCAAAAACAATTTGCAGGTTATCAGCAGTTTGCTCCTTCTCCAGTCCAAACAAATCAAAGGCAAAAAAAATATCGAACTGTTCAAAGAGAGCCAGAACCGTGTTAAATCCATGGCTCTCATCCACGAAAAGCTTTACCAGTCTCAGGACCTTGCGAGCATCGATTTCAGAGAGTATCTCAATACTCTGATCGTTGGATTGTTCCGGTCCTATCAAGCCCGCTCGGGTCATATCGATCTCAAACTGGATGTGGATGATATCTCTTTGGGCGTTGATACTGCAATTCCCTGCGGATTGATCATAAATGAGCTTGTCTCAAATTCTTTAAAACATGCATTTCCGAACGGCCATGAAGGTGAAGTCAGGGTAGCTCTCCATCCCATCAATAAAAAGGATGTTGAATTGGTGATCAGCGATAATGGAGTTGGGATACCAAAAGACCTGGACTTCAGGCAGACAAACTCATTAGGCTTGCATTTGGTGACGATTCTTGCGGAAGATCAGCTGGACGGTGAGATTAAACTTTCCAGAGATAAGGGGACAGAATTTCGGCTCAAGTTAAGAGGAGTGAAATAGTGTCCGGTCCAAACGCCAATATCCTGATTATCGACGACGACAAAGATACCCGAATAGGCCTGAGGAAAATCCTCGGAGAGAAGGACTATAGAATAGAAACAGCCGGAACCGGCCAAGAAGCCCTCAAAAAGGCAGAAGAGAAATTCTTCGACTTGGCTCTGCTCGATATCAAACTTCCTGACATGGAAGGGACAAAATTACTGACGGCTTTAAGGAAAATCCATCCTTACATTGAGGTCATCATAGTTACCGGCTACGCCTCCCTGGAAAACAGCATGCGGGCTTTGAACGGGGGGGCATCAGCATATATGACTAAGCCTGTTAAATTGAAGGAGTTATTTGCGACGATCAAAAAGCTCTTAAAAAAACAGCATTCAACAGCAGAAAACAGGAAACTGCTTCGGGCGGTCAAAAGAGAACTGAATGGGGATGGGCATTCAGAAGAAAAAATCCTGTGCATGGCCACTCACGATGCTCTCACAGGCCTGCCGAATCGTATTCTATTCCATGATCGGATCACAATTGAGCTCGCCCATGCGAAACGAAACAAGAAAAAACTGGCCGTGATGCTGATAGATCTTGATCATTTCAAGAACGTTAATGATGCATTGGGGCACCATGCCGGAGATAAATTGCTGATACTGGCGGGGAAAAGGCTTTTAAAATATCTTCGAAGGACCGATACCGTAGCGCGGATAGGAGGTGATGAATTCCTGCTATTGATCCCGGATATCTCCAAAATAGGCTCTGTATACATGGTTGCTGACAAAGTCCTAGAGGCTTTCCGCAAACCATTTTTTATGGATGGCCAAAAAATCTACATCACCGCCAGCATAGGGATCTCTATGTATCCTAAGGATGGATGTGTTCCCGATAGGCTGATAAAAAGGGCAGATATGGCCATGTACAAAGCGAAAGAACAGGGCCGCAACAATTGCCGGTACTATTGTGCTGGGAGAAGTACAAAAAAACGAGATAAGGACCATCCTGATAAAAAATGGCAATATCAGTTAGTGCGCAGCCACATTTTACCGCTTCTCCGCTCCCGGCTGCCTTAAGATTTTCCTGACAAACAGGGCATGAATCAAGATATGTCCAACATGCACAATAAAATCGATACAATCAAAACATCAGAATCTGAATTAAAAAAAACGGATGAGATGTTCAGGAGCATGGCTTCCTTAGTAAAAGACGCTATTATTGTGCTGGATAATGACGGAAATATTTCTTTCTGGAATAAGGCGGCAAAAAGAATATTTGGATACTTAAACAGAGAAGCACTCGGGAAGGAGTGCCACTTGCTGCTTGGGCCTGAGTGCTTCTACGAGGATTACAGAAAAGGATTTTCCAAGTTCAAAGGGTCAGGGAAAGGACCTGTGATCGGCAAAACCCTCGAATTGACGGCTGTGAAAAAAAATGGAACCGAGTTTCCGATAGAGTTATCTGTTTCTGCCGTAAAACTGAAAGGAACATGGAATGCCATAGGGATAATAAGAGATATCACCGAACGTAAGGAGATGCAAGAGAAGCTGGTACGGCAGGAAAAACTTGCCGCGATGGGACAGTTGGCCGGTGGCGTAGCTCATGAGCTGCGCAATCCCCTGGGTGCTATCAAAAATGCCGCCTTTTTTCTCAATATGGCATTGGAAAAACCTAATCCAGAAATAAAGGAGACGCTTGAAATGCTGGAGAAGGAAGCTGCCATATCCGAGGGGATCATCAGAAGCCTCCTCGGTTTTGCTCGTCCTAAGCCTCCTGTGCAGCATAAAGTTGATGTCAATGAAGTTATCGATGAAGTGCTGTCACGAAACGCCATACCTCAGAGGATCAATGTGGTCATCCGGTTAACCAAAACTATGCCGTCTGTAATGGCTGATCCTGAACAGCTCTCCCAAATCTTTAGAAACCTTATCCTCAATGCTGTTCAAGCCATGCCTGAAGGCGGGGATTTAACCATTAAATCTAAATTAGACAGGTCGAAGCGGGCAGAAATATCCTTTACAGACACAGGTAAGGGTATACCCGAAGAAATCATCGGAAAGCTTTTCGAACCGCTTTTTACCACTAAAGCCAAAGGAATTGGTTTAGGATTGGCTGTAACAAAAACTTTGGTTGAAGCGCATGGAGGAACCGTAGAGGCAAAGAGCGAAGCTGGAAAGGGGAGTACATTTACAGTTAAACTCTCGACAAGTTCCAATCCCGGTTAACACTGAAACACAAAGGCTTTGCTGCCTCTGTCGCCAAAGTTGGGCCAGAAGCCATCACTGTGATCCGGAAAAAGCGCTTCTATTCCATCTTTACGGACATCAAAATAGCAACATGAGAATCGAATACAAAATTATTGCTGTGGCAGCTCTGCTGGGATTAGTTAGCTGGATGATACCGAGTCTTTTGGATTGTCACGAATTATACATGCGGGCATCGGTCTTTGTGAGTTTTTTAATATTTGGCATCGTCGCATCAAGAATCTTGGCCCGCCGAAGGGAGATGGAAAGAGGACATCTTCAGGCAGAGCGCAAGTACAGAACACTGATCGAAAATCTCCCGCAGAAAATTTTTTTAAAAGACCAGAAGTCGATTTATATCTCATGCAATAGAAATTATGCCCGGGATTTAAAAATCAAGCCCCATGACATCGCTGGAAAGACAGATTACGATTTTTTTCCAAAAGAGCTGGCGGATAAATATCGAGCAGAGGAACAAAGAATATTAGAAATGGGAAATCCAAGAGAGAGAGAAGAGAGAGTTGTCCGAAATGGAGAAGAAGCCTGGATTCATGTGATTAAAGCTCCAGTGAAGGACGAAAATGGCAATTATATTGGTATTCTCGGCATTTCCCTGGATATCACAGAGATCAAAAGGAAGGCAAATCTCCTCAAAGACAGGGAGCAACGTCTAAAAGAGACAGAGTCTATCGGCCAAATTGGAAATTGGGAATGGAACATCGAAACAAATGAGTGGCTTTGGTCTGATGAAATTTACAGGATTTTTGGCTTAAATCCCAGGGAATTTGGGGCAAATCTCGAGGGTTTTTTAAAATCCGTTCATCCGGAAGACAGAGATATGGTTAAGAATTCCATTGATGGTGCCCTTTACAGGAAAAAGCCTTATTCGATAGGCCATCGTATAGTTTTACCGGATGGATCGGTGCGTGAAGTCCATGAGAATGCAAAAGTCTTTTTCAATGATATAGGCAAGCCCATCAGGATGTTGGGCACGGTCCAGGATCTCACCGAGCGCAAAAAGACGGAGGAAGAATTAAAAAAGCACCAAGATCATTTTGAAGAGTTGGTAAAGGAGCACACCGCTGGAATTGAAGATTTGAATATCCAACTCAAAAAAGAGCTTGCCGAACGAAAACGGACTGAGGAGAAGTTGAAACAGAGCCTGGAAGAATTAGAGCGTTCCAATAAAGACCTCGAGCAGTTTGCCTATGCGGCCTCCCATGATATGCAGGAGCCGTTGCGTATGGTCGCCAGTTATACTCAGCTGCTGGAAAAGCGCTACAAAGATAATCTCGATAACGATGCCAAAGATTTTATCAAATATGCTTCAGATGGAGCGACAAGAATGCAGAAGCTCATAAACGGCCTGCTGTCGTATTCCCGAATACAAACTCGCGGTAAGCCGTTTAGGCCAATAGATTGTGCATCTGTTGTCGATCAGGCTATTGCAAATCTTCAAATTCACATAGAGGAGACTCAGGCCATTATCGAAAGAGATGATCTGCCTACCGTAGATGCTGATGAAATGCAGCTCATCAGACTCTTTCAGAATTTGATCGATAATGCATTGAAGTTTCATGGGACCGAAGTGCCCCGGATTCAAATTTCTGCCTCCCATCTGGGGAATAAATGGATGCTTTCAGTCAGCGACAATGGAATCGGCATCGATTCAAAATACAAGGATCGTATTTTTATTATTTTTCAACGTTTGCACGGGGAAGAAGAATATCCTGGAACGGGAATGGGGCTGGCAATCTGCAAAAGGATTGTGGAACGGCATGGAGGGCAGATTTGGATAGATTCGGATCCAGGGAAAGGATCAACATTCTATTTTACCATCCCTGCGTGAGGGAGGAAATATGCTATGAGAAATCTCACCTTAAGTACTCCGATCGAGATTTTGCTGGTAGAGGACAATCCTGCAGACGTGCGCTTGACCGTTGAATCTCTTAAAGAAAGTAAGGTTTGCAATATCCTTCATGTCGTCGAAGATGGAGAAGAAGCTATAGCTTTTCTCCGGCGAAAAGGCAAATATGTGAATAAGCCTTATCCAGATCTTATTCTTCTTGATCTAAATCTTCCAAAGAAAAATGGCCTTGAAGTGTTGGCCGAAATCAAAGGAGATGAAAAGCTGAAAAGAATACCAGTCGTTGTTCTTTCAGCGTCAAAAGCCGAGGAAGATATCCACAGGAGTTACGGCCTGCATGCGAACTGTTACATCAGTAAACCCATTGATCTGGATCAGTTCATTCGTGTCATCAATAGTATTGAGAACTTTTGGTTCACAATCGTGAAGCTTCCGCCGCAGGAAATGTGATGAGCGATAAAGTCATCAGCGTCCTTTTGATCGAGGATAATCCAGGAGATGTCCGCTTTATTCGAGAGATGCTGGGAGAAGTTCAAGGTGTCAGCTATGATTTGTACTGTGAAGGACAGCTTCAGCCTGGTTTGAAATTCCTCTCTGAGGACGGGATAGATGTGGTGCTTCTAGATCTTGGTTTGCCGGACAGCCAGGGTCTTGAGACTTTCTCCAGACTGTGCCTTCAGGCCAAGGATCTTCCGATTGTTATTCTGACTGGATTGGAAGATGAAACAACCGCATTGAATGCCGTACAGATGGGAGCACAGGATTATTTGGTAAAGGGAAGCGTAGATGGCCCAACACTTTCTCGCATTATTCGCTATGCCATAGAACGCAAACGGGCCGAGACCAGGCTCCGGCAGAGTGAGGAACATTATCGTCTTTTGGTCGAAACCATGAATGAAGGATTCATCGAGCTGGATAAAAACTATCGATTCAGCTATGTGAATGAAGCAATTTGTCGGCTGTTGGCGTACTCACGTGTCGAGATGATAGGTAAACCAGCTTCAAAGTTCTTCGATGAGATTAATGGCGAAATATTAAAGGCCAAGTTAGCCGAGTGCAAGAATGGAAAGAGTGAATCATTCGATATTGCGTGGACGCGGAAAGACAGGGATAGAATCTTCACAATTGTCTCCCAGCGGCCAGTTTTTGATGACAGCGTCGGATTTAAAGGATGCTTTGCTGTCATCACTAACGTCACTCGACTTAAAAAGGTAACACAGGAACTGCAGGAATATTCAGGGCAGCTGGAAGAGAGGGTGGAGCAGCGCACTAAAGAGTTGAAGGACGCGCAAAGGGAACTGATTCGCACTGAAAAGCTAACCATGTTGGGACGGCTGGCGGGGGCTGTGGGCCATGAACTCCGCAATCCCATGGGAGTTATAAAAAACGCCGCCTGCTTCCTTAATATCACACTTAAAGAACCCGAACCAGAAATATTAGAAACACTTAAATTATTGGAGAAGGAAGCAAATACGTCCGAAAGGATTATCAACAACCTGCTCGATTTTGCTCATCCCGAGTGTCCTAAAAAGGAAAAAATTAATGTCAATGATGTTGTTATGGAGGTGCTTTCTAAGTCCACAATTCCAGAGAAAATTAGGAAGAATATTCAACTGGATAAATCGCTGCCGGCCATAATGGCCGATCCGAGCCAGCTCTCTCGTATCTTTGAAAACATCCTCCTCAATGCTGTTCAGGCGATGCCTAAGGGTGGAGATTTGGGAATCACATCTGGCTTGGAGAACACAAAGCTTGTGACCATATCATTCACAGATACAGGGATTGGGATTCCTCAAGAGAATTTAGATAAGCTGTTCGAGCCGCTATTCACGACCAAAGCAAAAGGAATAGGGCTCGGTTTGGCGCTTGCAAAGACTTTTATTGAGAGACATGGAGGAACCATCGGGGTGGAGAGTGAGGAAGGAAGAGGGAGTACTTTTAAATTGAATATGCCTGTCGTTTCAAATTTCGAACTCCCGCAGGAAACCGCGCCAAAGCGAAAGGAGCTAATCTCGTGATAAGCACGAAAAAGCACATACTGATCGTTGATGATGATGAAAGCTCTTCCAAGAGCTTAGCATTGATACTGAGAAAAAAAGGATTTGAAATTGACGTTGCAGAAACAGGAAAAAAAGCGTTTGAGAGGGCCAGTGAAAGTTTCTTCAATGTGGTGCTTTTAGACATAAAACTTCCTGATATGAAAGGGACTGAGCTTCTGCCTATGCTGAAAGAATCACATCCCGAGATGGATGCAATTATGGTGACCGGGCATGCGTCGGTGGAAAACGTGGTTCAGGCGATTAACGCTGGGGCATCAGGCTATATCACCAAGCCTCTCAACATCGATGAATTGGTACTCCGGTTAAATGAGATCATTGAAAAACAGCGGCTTAAAGATGAAAAAAGCCGGATGGAGGAACAGCTTAATGATTCGCTCAAAGAAAAGGAGGTTCTGTTAAAAGAAGTTCACCACCGGGTCAAAAACAATCTGCAGATTATTTACGGGATGCTGAACCTTCAATTGGCACAGATTAAAAATGAGAATGTTGCCGGAATGCTTAAAGAAACGAAGCACCGCATAAAATCCATGGCCCTGGTTCATGAAAGACTTTATCAGTCAAAAGATTTGACCAGGATCGATTTTGGTGATTATGTCCGGAGGCTTTTATACAGCTTGATCCATTCCTATGGGGTGGATTCAGGCAATATCAAACAAAAAGTGGACATAAAAAACGTTCTTCTCGATATCAGCACGGCCATTCCCTGCGGTTTGATTATCAATGAACTCGTTTCGAATTCGCTCAAGCACGGCTTCTCCAATGGTAATGGGGAATATGAGAAAAAATATTCAAAGGGTGAAATTTTTGTCGGCATGACATCTGATAAAAATAATAAACTGACTCTCGTAGTCCGTGACAACGGAAAAGGCTTCCCAAAGGGATTGGATTTTCGGTCAGCAAAGTCTCTTGGCCTCCAGATAGTCAATACACTGGTCGAACAGCTTGAGGGGAGTATCAAGCTTATCAGGAAAGATGGAACATTGTTCAGGATTGAATTCTCCCATTAGTGTCTGCG
This sequence comes from uncultured Eubacteriales bacterium, assembly GCA_964580235.1. GTDB lineage: Bacteria > Acidobacteriota > Aminicenantia > Aminicenantales > Aminicenantaceae. The sequence goes on from CAZOJY010000044.1 coordinate 16,362, forward strand.
GGCGAATCGAATCCATCCCCAGAAGATAGCCGCGCTCTTTACAGCCGTCCGGAATAGCAAATAGATAAAAATGGCAAAAGCGAAGATTTTGATTGTCGAAGATGAGAGGATCACCGCCGAAAACATCTGCATGACTTTGGATGACTTAGGATATGAGACTTGCGGGATAGCCTCGTCGAAAAAGGAGGCAATTGAAAAAACAGCACAAAAAAATCCAGATTTGGTGCTTATGGATATCAGGCTGCACGGGACGATGGAAGGTATCGGAGCAGCCAACCTTATCCGCTCCCATTTTAGCATTCCTGTCGTGTATTTGACAGCTCATGCGGATGAGAAAACCCTAAACCGGGCAAGAATTACAGAACCCTTCGGATATATCCTCAAGCCATTCGACAAGAGAGATCTGCACAGCACGATAGAAATAGCACTCCATAAACACGGGATGGAAAAGAAGTTGAGGAGGACTCAGGAGTGGCTGTCTACAACTCTCAAGAACATCCGGGATGCTGTGATTGCCACAGACACCAACGGTTATGTGACATACATGAACCTGATGGCAGAAGTCCTGACAGGCTGGAAGAAAGAAGAAGCTTTGGGAGAAAGGTTGAACAAAGTCTTTATGGTCACGGGCAATGATAGGAATAAAAGACGCAGAAATCCTGTGACAGAAGTCCTGAAAAAAGGAGAAGTTCTCAACTTGAGTGATAATCTCATGTTGAAGAACGGTAATGGGAATAAAATTCCTATCATCTTAAATGGCGCTCCTGTCAGCGACGAGCAAGGAAACACTGCAGAAGTCGTGTTTGCTTTCCGCGATATATCTGAGCGGCAGCATATAGAAGAAGTGCTGGAGCATACAAAAGCAAGCTTTTCCAGTATTGTGGAAAAGAACAACGACGGCATCATTATCGTTGATAGAAATGGAGCGGTTCGATTTATCAATCCTGCAGCTGCAGTTTTTTTTGGTAAAAACAAAAAGAGATATATCGGGAAAAAATTCCGTTTTCAAGTCGCGAAAGTAAAATCGGGAGAAATAGAGATTGTCCGCCTGAATGGAAAACCTGGAGTGGGAGAAATGCATGTGGTGGAAACAGAATGGGAGCGTAAGCCGGGCTATCTCGTCTCCATACGGGATATTACCGATCGAAAGCGCTTGTTCGAAGAGCTTGAAAAGGCCCACCAACAGCAAATACAAACCAGGGACCAATTCCTCTCCCACATCTCCCATGAGCTTCGAACGCCGCTGAGCGCAATTCACCAATTTGTCACCATCCTTTTGGATGGTTTGGATGGTGATATAAACCCCACGCAAAAGGAGGACCTGGAAATCATTTTGAAGAATGCAAACCAGCTTAACCTGATGATACGGGATCTTTTGGACGTCACTCGTGCCATAACAGGCAGACTGACTATCAATCCGCTGCCCCTGTCAATCTCGGAGACAACTTCCTGGATTATAAACTCTTTTAGAAGAAGAGCTGCGGCCAAAGGAATATTGCTCTATTCTGACATACAAAATGAGCTCCCTCCGGTTTATTCAGACCCGGTCCGAATCAGGCAGGTCCTGAACAATCTGATCGATAATGCTATTAAATTTACACCTGAAAATGAGACGATTGCTGTCAGAGCTTCTCTCTTTCACAAGGATCATGACTTCATCTGCGTGGAGGTGATGGATACAGGCTGCGGTATTGATCCTGACGAGAAGGCCAAAATTTTTAAATATCTCTACCAGTCAAAATATGAATCTGCTGCGAAGCGTAAAGGACTGGGACTCGGGCTTTTTATCTGCCGGGAGATCGTTTTTCGCCATGGCGGTGAAATATGGGTGGAAAGCAAACCAGGAAAGGGAAGCAGCTTTTATTTCACGCTGCCTGTATTTTCGCTTTTGAGGCTTCTTAGTCCTCTCCTGACCTCTGAAAGTCGGCGAAGAGGATACTTATCAGTTTTTACAGTCAAAATAGTTCCACCAGACAAACCTTTTCTGCCAAAGATATGGGAGAACATAATCCAGGTAACGCAGGACGTCCTCCAAAATTCCCTGTTTCCGGATTTGGATGTGCTCTTGCCTACGGCAAATTTTCCGGGATTGAGCGGAAGCTTTTTTTTAGCGGCCAACAGGAGCAAAAGGGAAGCTGAGAGGATGATAAAACGAATAAAAAAACAGTTGGAGCTCTGCGATATTCTTCAGAACTCTGGTGTCGAGCTTTCTATCAGCATTTCCAAAATCAATATTTCCGGGGAAGACGTCGCGACAACATTGGATCAAATCGTAAAAAAAGTGAAAAAAAAGATGGAGAGGGCCGGGGAGAGTAGTTATTTGCAGCGGGGAGAATTGAGATAAACAAGAAAGAGGGATTTTAGAAAATTTCCTCAACGCAATAGAGATGAGAAATTGGCTGCAAGAGAGAGAAAATTGGGTAGTTAGAGTTCTCAGATGCGTAAGTGACGCAGTGATAGCGACGGATCAAAGTGAGCTGATCACATTCATGAATCCTGTGGCAGAGGATTTAACTGGATTGCTGTTTAAGGATGTTATGGGAAAAGGGCTGAAGGATTTGCTTTGTTTTAAAGATGAGAAAGATGTTGCGGTTGATAATGAAGATTCGATTGTAAAAAGAACAGATGAGGCTTCAGTCATGCTTTCAAAACAGGCGCTGCTCCTTAATAAAAATAAGCAGAAAGTTCCAGTTTATTATGGCAGTACTTCCGTCAGAGATAATGAGGAGAATGTTATCGGGAAAGTTTTGGTTATACGGGATATTGCTGCAGAGAGGAGAGTTAAAAATGGCGTTGATAAAAGAATAAAAGACTTAAGAAAAGTCGTAGAAGGAACGATTGAAGCGGTTTCTCTTGTGGTTGAAACTCGAGACTCGTATACAGCAGGACATCAAAAGCGCGTGGCCCGTTTGGCCTGCTTTATTGCAGGAGAGATGGGGCTTTCTGAGACGCAAGAAAACACTGTTCTTGTAGCAGGGGCTCTTCATGATATCGGGAAAATATTTTTACCGAATGAAATTCTAAACAAAACCGGCGAACTGACTGGGAATGAATATTCAACCATAATGAATCATCCCCAGGTGGGATATGACATCCTGAAGGAGATCGAATTTCCCTGGCCAATTGCACGGATCGTGCTTCAGCATCATGAGAGGATGGATGGCTCTGGATATCCTTATGGGCTAGAGGGAGATGAGATTATGTTAGAAGCAAAGATTTTAGGGGTGGCAGATGTTGTCGAGGCTATGTCTTATGAACGGCCCCATAGGCAAGCCCTTGGAGTAGATAAGGCTCTGACAGAAATTTCGAAGGAAAATAGGCTTGCGTATGATGATGAGGCTGTCGAGGCCTGTCTGAGGCTCTTTAAAGAAAAGGGGTATACGTTTGAGTGGCAATAGTGTCATTTTTTGGAAATCGAGGACATGAGGAAATCGGGGGAAATCGGGGACATGTACCGATTTTCTTAAATCGGTGACGTGTCCCCAGATTTCTGCTGTAACGGAGGTGAGGGAAAATGCGTTTATTTATTGCTGACGATTCAGAAATGATAAGGACGAATTTGGTGAAAAAGCTATCCGAGATCGAGGGGATTGAGGTGGTCGGAGAGGCAGAGGATTCAAGCGACGCGGTGGCGGCTGTAGAGAGGTTGAAGCCAGATGTGGCAATTCTGGATATCCGGATGCCTAAAGGGGATGGGATTCTTGCTTTGCGGACGATAAAGAGGTGTAAGTTTCCTCCAAAGGTCATTATGTACACAAACTATCCCTATCCCCAGTACAGGAATATGTGTTTGGCAGCAGGGGCGGATTATTTCTTCGACAAGTCTACCGAGTACAGGGAACTAAGCGAGGTGCTCAATCAGCTAAAGCAGGAAAAAGCGTCAGGAGAATATAAAAAATGCGATTAATCATCGCCGACGACTCAGAGAATATACGCAAATGTTTGACTGGTTATCTTTCTGATATCGAGGGAATCGAGATCGTGGGGGAAGCAGGCGATTGGGCTGAGGCTGTTCAAGAGGTAGAGAGGCTGAAGCCAGATGTGGCGATTCTGGATATCCAAATGCCTAATGGGAATGGAGTTATGCCGCTGCAGGCTATGAAGAGCGGTGAATTCCCTCCTAAAGTCATAATGTTCACGAACTGTGCTTATCCAGAGTACAGGAAAATGTACACAGCTGCAGGCGCGGATTACTTTTTCGAAAAATGCAGCGAATATGATGAACTTACCGAAGTGCTTGAAAAATTGTCAAAGAAATGAGACCTGGAATTTGTCGTGAAGTAGACAACGCGCTCAAAAACGTGTGGCTCTCAACCTGGAGTAAGCAGGAGGAACTGGAGAAAGAGGAAATAACCGGCTCGCTTAAAGAAATTAGAAAGTGGATTCTGCTTATCGATGATAATGAGTCTCTCGGATGTTTATTAAGAAGAAAGTTGAAGGGTTATGGCTATGGAGTGATATCTGTTGCAGATGAGCTTAGTATGGTGAGGCGTGCCTTCAAAGAAGCCCCGGATTTGATTCTCCTGGATATGGAACTTTCTTTAGGTAACGGCGCAACTATTTATAAAAATTTGAAGAAATCCCGGAAAGAAATCTTGATTCCTATTTTGCCTATGTCTTTTCGTTTATCGCCAAAGAAGCTAAAGAAAAAAGCGGCCCGACTAGGAGCCAAAGACTGGATTGCCAAGCCCTTCGAGCTTGAGGACCTCGTTTCCAAAATTAAGAAAATCCTTGGTGAGAGGCAGCGGGGGAGGTAACAAAACATGCGTTTAATTATTGCTGACGATTCAGCAGTTGTTTGGTTGAATCGAGAATAAGCAGTGGCTCAGGAGATAGTATGTTAAATGACAAAGTAATATTAGTTACGGGCGGTACAGGGTCTTTTGGCAAAAAATTTATTCAGATTGTCCTCGAAAACTATAAGCCGAAAAAGCTTATTGTTTTTAGCCGGGATGAACTCAAGCAGTTTGAGATGTCTCAGCGATGGAGTGAAAATGAATATCCGTGCATCAGATATTTTCTTGGTGACGTAAGAGATAAGAACAGGCTGATGCGCGCTTTTCAGGATGTTGATTATATCATACATGCAGCGGCATTAAAGCAAGTTCCTGCTGCTGAATATAATCCTACAGAATTTATAAAAACAAATATCATGGGTGCAATGAATATCATTGATGCGGCGTTGTATAATAACGTTAAAAAAGTCATTGCCCTATCTACGGATAAAGCATGCAATCCTGTAAATTTGTATGGAGCAACAAAATTATGTTCGGATAAGTTATTTATTGCGGCCAATGTTTACCGACAGGTCGACCGGAAAAAGATATTCTCTGTGGTGCGGTATGGCAATGTTGTGGGAAGCCGAGGTTCTGTTGTGCCTTTCTTTAAGGAGCGAGTCAAAACAGGAGTTCTCCCCATCACTCATCCTTCTATGACTCGGTTTTGGATCACTCTCGATCAGGCTGTTTATATTGTGCTCAAAGCCTTAAAATTGGCAAAGGGCGGAGAGATTTTCGTTCCTAAAATTCCTTCCATGAAGGTCACAGACCTGGCAAGAGCCATAGAGCCTAATTGTGCTCAGGAGATTGTTGGGATTCGCCCGGGTGAGAAAATCCACGAGACTTTGATTGGAAAGGATGAAGGACATTGTGCCATTGAATTTGATGGGTTCTATATCATAAGGCCAAATCATTCGGATGAGTGGATAGATTCATGTATTAAGGATGGAGGGCATCCATGTCCAGAAGGCTTTAGTTATACATCGAATAATAATCCCGATAATATAAGTGTTAAGGAGCTTTGTGTAATTCTCGAAAAAATCGCTGAGGATTACAGCATTGAGAAATCCCGATGGTCTATGAAAGGTGTGCCAAAGTAGGGATAGGATAAACAGACCATGAAACAAGACAACTCGAAGATGTTGATTACAGGAGTTAGCGGATTGTTGGGTAACAATCTTGCATATTATTTCAAGAATAACCATGAAATTTTGGGCCTCTATTGTTCACATCCTGTTACTATTGCCGGCATAAGAACAGAGAAATTGGATTTTTTAAACTGCAGATCGATCAGGAAAGTTATCGAAGAATTTGATCCCTCTATCTTAATTCACTGTGCTTCTATAGCAAACGTGGACCAGTGTGAGAGTTCCCCAGAGACTACCGACAAAGTAAATAGGATGTCTACAAAGGATATTGTCGAGACCATTGTGGAAAAAGATATCAAATTAATCTATGTCTCGACTGACGCTGTTTATGATGGTGCAGAGGGGAATTTTTCAGAGACAGATAAAATAAATCCTCTAAATTGTTATGGTCGCTCTAAATATGAAGGAGAGCTGGAGGTTCTGAAGAAAAACAATCCCCTCATCTTAAGAACGAATTTTTTTGGGTGGAACATTCAAGAAAAAAAGAGCTTAGGTGAGTGGATATTGGGAGAACTGGAAGCAGGGCAAGAGATAAAAGGTTTCAAGGATGCCGTATTTTCCTCAGTCTATACCTTTGAGCTTGCAAGAATAATTGATATTGCCGTTCAAAATGATTTGACTGGGATTTTCAATTGTGGAAGTGCTGACTCGTGCTCAAAATACGAGTTTGCCCTGAAGATTGCAGATCAGTTTGGTTTTGATAAGGACTTAGTAAAACCAATATCAATAGATGATTTTCAATTTAGGGCTAAAAGAGGAAAAAACCTCTCTTTCAATGTAAGTAAACTTCAAGAAGCTATTAGTTACAATCTCCCTACAATAGATCAATCAGTTTATGAATTTCATAAAGACTATAAATGTGGTTTACCAAAGAAGATTAAAATGAATGGATTTGATAGACGAAAGAAGTCCAATTTTATTCCTTACGGAAGACAACAGATAGATGAAAATGACATTCAAGCAGTTATTGAAGTACTCCGTTCAGATAGAATCACTCAAGGGCCTAAGGTAGAAGAATTCGAAAGGAAATTAACAGAGTACTGCAATGCCAAGTATGCAGTCGCTGTTAATTCTGGTACTTCAGCACTTCATATCGCTTGTCTTGCTACAGGTATGGGGACAGGAGATGAAGTAATAACCTCTCCGATTACATTCGTTGCTTCAGCCAACTGTGCAGTCTACTGCAAAGCAAGACCGATCTTTGCGGATATCAATCCGAAAACCTACACGGTGGATCCAGACGAGATAGCAAAGAAGTTCACTGGAAAAACTAAGGCGATTATCCCGGTCCACTTTGCTGGCCAGAGTTGCGATATGGAAGCTATTCATAAAATTGCTCATGAGAAAAAAAAAGAATTCGGAACAAGGATCTTCATCATAGAAGATGCGTGTCATGCCTTAGGATCGTGTTATAATCAAGAAAAAGTAGGATCTTGCTCATTTTCTGACATGGCAGTATTGAGTTTCCATCCAGTGAAGCATATAACCACAGGGGAAGGCGGTGCAGTGCTTACCAACGATAAAGGGCTGTATGAAAAAATAAAATTGTTTCGCTCTCATGGAATCACAGCAGATCCAAAGGAGTTTATCTGTTGTGAGCGCGCTGTTCTGTATGATAAGTCCTCTTCCCAACCTCTATTACATCCCTGGTATTACGAACAGATAGCCTTGGGGTACAATTATAGAATCACTGATATTCAATGTGCCTTAGGCCTATCACAGCTTAAAAGACTTCATACTATACGAAAACGCCGGCGTGATATCGTTGATATGTATAATCAAGCCTTCGCTTCTTTTGGAGGCGTTCAAACGCCTTATGAATCAGATAAATGTGACAGCAACTTCCATCTTTATATTCTTCTTTTTGATTTTGAAAAACTTGGAATTTCACGGACTCGGTTTATGACCGAGCTCAAGAAGACAGGAATTCAAACACAGGTGCATTATATACCTGTGCACACACAGCCCTTTTTCCAGAAGAATTTTGGAACATCATGGGGAGATTGTCCAGAAGCTGAGAGATATTATAAAAAGTGCCTTTCCATTCCATTATTCCCTGCAATGAAGAATAGTGATGTTTTAAAAGTCGTTGACGAAATTAAGAGTATTTGTAAGATGTCTTAATAAATACTAAAAGGATTGGATTATAAAATTTGGTACATGATATAACAAAAATGGTTCTCGGTACTGTACAGCTGGGGATGGATTATGGAATAGCAAACCAAAGAGGGAAACCAACCAAGGCAGAGGCATTGAAAATTCTCGAAAACGCCTGGGATAAAGGTGTAAGATATTTTGATACAGCATATGCATATGGGGACGCTGAAGAAATATTAGGTGAATTTATTTCGAATAATAGTTTAGATAATGACATCAGAATAATATCGAAATTGCGCCCTAATTGTATTGATAATGACACAAGTAACATTAATTCTTTAATTGAGAATGAAATAAACAGATCTTTAAAAAGATTAAAAATGAGTAAATTGGATGGTTATATATTACATACTCCTCGATATATTTATAATGCTGAAATTGTTGATGGGCTGTTAAATATAAAAAATAAAGGTTTGGTAGAAAATATTGGTATTTCGATATATGAGATGGAAGATGGAGTTTATGCAGCAAAGTGTGGAGTTGATTATATTCAAATACCTTATAGTGTCTTTGACCAACGTGCCGATAAATCGGATCTTTTTCAAGTTGCCAATGATAATAATGTAAAAATATTTGCAAGAAGTGTGTTTGTTCAGGGGCTTCTTTTTTTGAAAGAATATCAAATCCCTGAACATCTTTCATATGCCAAAAAATATATTAATGAATTTCATGAATTGTTAACAAAGTGTAATTTGACGATAGCAGAAGCGTCTTTAATGTTTTCTTATTTAAATCAAAGTGTCAATTACATAGTCGTTGGTATTGATAATATTGACCAGCTTGAAGAAGATATTAATGCCTTCTTAAATATAAAAGAAATAGCATATTTTATGCAATGTACAAAAAAAATATTTAATAATATTGATAAGGCAATAATATTCTCAAGTTTGTGGACAGATCCAAATAAAAAAGTTAACTAACCTGGATTATTCACAAA
>CAZOJY010000045.1:0-25188 GCA_964580235.1 uncultured Eubacteriales bacterium
AATATAGAGGCTTCTGGGGCGTATCGGTACAATTGAGATTGCTCACCGAAATTTCCGGTAACGTGTCCCTTGATTTTATGCTCTTACATAAATAATTCAGGGCAGCCTGGATAATTTATGAATTATCCAGGTTAAGAAGGATCAGAAAGAAATAACGGATTTTTTCCAGGAGAATTGAGGACATCACGGCCAAAATGCAGTATAATATTTAACTTTGGTATGATTATTGCGAATATTTATATGCGGACGTATGTAGGAAAAGTGATGCGGCATCGGCATTTTTGCGCGTAAAAAAAATGATCGAAGATATATCTGTGACGATTGCAGGAAAAGCAGGAGACGGCGTGCTTTTCACAGGCAATGTTCTGGCAAAAGTCCTCAAACGGCAGGGCTGCGAGGTTGTGACCTACAGGAATTTCCCGTCCAATATCCGGGGAGAAGCCACAAATTACATAGTGAGAGGAAGTCTTAAGAAGATTCATGGACGAGCAGATAAAGTTAATGTGCTTATGGCGTTTGACTGCGACGCGATTTTCGAACACATATCGTCTGTGGCAAAGGAGGGGATTATTCTATGTGAAGGGCCAGAATTGGCCCGGATGAAACCGTCAGACTTATCAGATAAAGAGTTTCAGGCTTTTCCCATGAGGACTCTTGCAAGAAAGAAGTTTGGAGCCGAAATATTTAAGAACATGATTCTGTTAGGAGGTTTGTGTTACATTTTGGATCTCGATTTGGCTATCCTCACAAAAGTCATAACGGAGACTTTTCTTAAACGAAAAGGCAGGGAAATCGCTCAAAGAAATATTGAAGCCATTCATCTCGGGTGTGAAGAGGCGAAAAAGATTGTCCCGGAACGAAAAAGACACATATTGAAAAAGAAACAGGATGCGAACAGACTTTTGATCTCAGGAGATGAGACTATTGCATTAGGAGCTTTAGCGGCCGGATGCCGCTTTTTTGCCGCTTATCCTATCTGCCCTGCCACTGAGATTTGGCAGTGGCTGGCCCTTTATTTTCCCAATAACAGAGGGCTTGTGGTCCAAACCGAGGATGAGTTGGCTGCCATAAACATGGCGCTAGGGGCTTCTTATGCAGGAGCACGGGCCATGACATCAACTTCGGGTCCTGGTGCATCGCTTATGATGGAGGGATTCAGCCTGGCAGGAATGGCAGAAATTCCACTCGTTGTTGTTCATGTGCAGCGAGTTGGTCCGAGCACGGGACTGCCTACAAAATCAGAGCAGGCCGACCTGACTCAATGGATCTTTGGCTCTCACGGTGATTTTCCACGTATCCTTGTTTCGCCTGGGACTATCCAAGAGTGTTTTGATTTCACCATAAGGGCTTTTAACTTGGCGGAAAAATACCAATGTCCGGTCATCCTTCTCACAGAACAGGATTATGGCCAGAATTACCGGACAGTCGATAAGTTTAATCTCAGAAAAATCGATAGAGATAGAGGTAAGTTGCTGACAAAAAAAGACCTACTCGGATTGAAAGATTATAAACGTTTTAAGTTTACAAAGGACGGCATTTCCCCCAGAGCTCTTCCCTCGATGAAAAACGGCATTCATTTAGTAGAAAGCAATGAGCATGATGAATGGGGATACCGGGATGAGTCCTCTCAGAATAGAATCAGGATGATGGAAAAAAGGATGAAAAAGCTCAAAACAGCCACGAAAGATCTTATCTGCTCTAAAATGTTTGGGAAAAAAACGGCCGGTGTCGGAATAATCGGTTGTGGATCCACGTTTGGCCCGATTCAAGAAGCGATGGAGATGCTTGCAAACTCAGGGATCGAAACCAAGTTTCTGCAGATACGCACTCTTTGGCCTTTCCTCGAGAAGAATGTGAGGGATTTCATCTCATCCTGTAAAAATGTGTTTGTCGTGGATAATAACTATCAGGGGCAGCTGGCGCAGCTCATATGCAGCCAGGTGAACCCAAAAACGGATCTGAAGAACATTCTGAATTATTCAAGCCGCACATTCCGGCCAAATGATATCGCCGACCCAATCCAAAAAGCGCTGTAAATAATGAAAGAAACTGATTTTCACCTCCAGGATCCGACATGGTGCCCGGGATGCGGTATGTACGGAATTTTTTCTGCTCTCAAGAAATCTGCCGCTTCTCTGAGGATGAAACCTGAGGACATTCTTGTTGTGACGGGCATCGGCTGTCACGGGAGGTTGAACAACTATTTCAAGGCATACGGATTTCATGCCCTGCATGGCAGGGCGCTTCCCGTGGCGCAGGGAGCTAAGCTCGCCAATAGGAATCTCTCAGTGATTGCTGTCTGTGGAGATGGAGATGCCTATTCTATCGGGATAGGGCATTTTGTTCATGCGGTGAGAAGAAACGTCAACGTCACCTTGATTGTTGTCAATAACATGATTTATGGATTGACGCAAGGCCAGACATCCCCGACCAGCCGCAGGGGATTCATCTCGAGATCTACCCCTTTTGGGTCGAAAGAATCCCCGCTTTCTGGTCCGCAGTTGGCCTTGGTCTCTGGGGGTACATTTATATCCAGAGGATTTTCGGGAAACCCGAGGCAGCTCATCCGTCTTATTGAAGAAGGACTTCAACACCGTGGATTTTCGCTGATCGAAGTGGTGAGTCCGTGTGTCACTTATAACCGGATGAACACATATGACTGGTTCAGGAAAAATACCTTCGATGTGGATCAGAAAAAGGGCTATGATGCAAACTGCAGAGAAAAGGTTCAGGAGTTTCTTTTCAATAATCAGAAGCTTGCTGTGGGATTGATATTCCAGGAGGAAGCGCCCTCCTTTGATGACCTCGTTTTTCCGGTGAAAGCTCCTTTGATTCGAAGCCCAATGCATATCAATCAGGAAAAACTAGAGAAAATCTTGGAAAAATTCGAATAAGAGAATTAATATCATATTTTTTGTATGAAGATAAAGGAGAAGAAACAATGAAAGAAAAAGTGGAAAAAACGCTTGATAAAATTCGCCCTTCACTCATGGCTGATGGAGGGAATGTTGAGCTTGTGGAAGTGAAAGACGGCGTTGTTAAAGTCCGATTGACAGGCGCTTGTGGCGGCTGCCCGATGTCTCAGATGACGCTAAAAATGGGGATCGAGCGGGCGCTCAAACAGGAAATCCCGGAAATCCAGGACGTCATTGCTGTTTGACATAAACGCAAAAAACTGGGTATCAAGATGAAAAGGATTTATCTCGACCATATTGCATGCACACCTCTTCACTCAGATGTTGTGGAGGAAATGCTGCCCTATCTGAGAGAAAAATTTGGCAATCCCCAAAGCCTTCATTCTGTCGGACAACATGCCTTGGAGGCAATCGAAGAAGCTCGTGAAAAAGTTGCCCGCCTGATCAATGCAGAGCCAAGCGAGATCTTTTTTACGTCCAGTGGGTCAGAAGCAAACAATTTTGCCATGAAAGGGCTGGCGCTGGCCCATCAGAATCAGGGGAAACATATCATTCTATCTTCGGTAGAGCATCAATCCATCCTTCATGCCGCAAAATTTCTTGAAAAGATGGGATTTTCGTTTTCCCTTATTCCTGTGGATAAACATGGGATGGTTGATCCCGAAGATGTGCGAAATGCCCTCACTGAGGATACGATACTCGCCTCTGTGATGTTGGCTAATGGTGAAGTGGGAACTCTTGAACCTGTGCAGGAAATTGCAGAGATATGCCGCAATCGAGAAGTTCTTTTGCACACGGATGCTGTGGATGCAGTGGGCAGTATCCCAGTTGATATCGAAGTTCTCGGAGTGGATGCTTTGAGTTTGGCCGGCCATCAATTCTACGGCCCGAAGGGAAGTGCTGCTTTGTTTTTAAAAAAAGGGAAGCGAATTCTCCCTTTTATCGATGGAGGTATTCAAGAGAGAGGAAGGAGAGCAGGAACAGAGGATGTCCCGGCCATTGTCGGGATGGGAAAAGCCGCTGAAATCGCTATGCAGAACATGGCCCCTCGAGTGAAAAACATGGAAATCCTGAGAGACAGCTTAATAAAACGTCTCCCTGAATTAATCGAACACACCATCTTGACCGGTCATCCGGAGAAGAGACTTCCCCATCATGCAAGTTTCTGTGTGGAGTTTGTCGAAGGCGAATCCATGCTTCTGAATCTGGACATGCAGGGAATTTCATCATCGAGCGGATCTGCATGCACATCCCGTGCACTGAAAGCATCCCATGTTCTTTTAGCCATGGGTATCGATCATGCTCTGGCTCAAAGTTCGCTTGTTTTCAGTTTGATCGAAAGTACTACCTCAGAAGATATCGATTATCTTCTTGAAATCTTTCCCCCAATAATCGAGAGGCTGAGAAAAATGTCTCCTCTTTATTCCCAGTATTTAAAGGAGAAGGAAAAATGATTTACAGCGAGAAAGTAATGGAACATTTCCAAAATCCCCGGAATGTCGGAACCATGAAGGATGCAGATGGAGTCGGACAAGTAGGAAATCCTGTTTGTGGGGACATGATGACGTTCTATATAAAAGTCGAGGATAACCGTATTGCGGATGTGAAGTTCCAAACATTTGGCTGCGGCGCCGCCATTGCGGTTTCCAGCATGGTCAGCGAAATGGCCATCGGGAAAACCCTAAAAGAAGCCCTCCAGATTACCAATCAGAATGTTGCCGAGGAACTGGGGGGATTACCCAAGAACAAAATGCATTGTTCCAATTTAGGCGCAGACGCTCTCCATAAAGCCATCGAAGACTATCAAGAGAAGCGAAAAGTGAAAAAGAGTCCGGGAGGTGTTCCTGAGGAGAGGACAGAAGATAGGGAAGCTTGCTCCTGTCCTTACTGTGATGGTGTCATCGAAGGGCTGGAGAATTCGTGCAAAAGTTGTCATATTGAGTTTGAGGATTGCCCGGAATGCCATAAGCCCATGAATAAAAAAGCAGACGATTGTCCTCACTGTGGTGCGACGAGACCCAGGATCTGATATCTTCCATGCTGAAAAAATGGGATGACTGCGGGATGTTGTAGAGATGAAAGCGGATCAGACTCTTGATTGTTATGGATTACTCTGTCCGATGCCGATCATACAAACGGCGCAGAAGATCAAACAGATGAATATCGGAGAGGTTTTAGAAATCCTTTCTACGGACAGAGGAATTTTGGAGGATATGCCGGCTTGGTGCAGGCAAACAGGCCAGGAATTTCTTGGAATCGAAGAAGAGGAAGGCGTGTTCAAAGCTTATGTTAGAAAAATCCGAGATTAAAAATCCCGCATGACGAGTGTGCATATAAGAGAAAAAAAAGTGAAAAAATCCGCAATTGTAAACAGGATCGAACAACTAAAAAAGGAACGGAATGCTGTTATTTTGGCCCATAATTATCAAATCGGTGAAGTACAGGATGTGGCCGATTTTGTGGGGGATTCGCTGCAGCTTAGCCAGGAAGCAGCAAAACTGGAGGCGGACGTGATTGTTTTTTGCGGCGTTCACTTTATGGCAGAGACGGCAGCCATATTATCTCCGGACAAAATGATCCTCATGCCTGACCTTGCAGCTGGCTGCCCGATGGCAAACATGATCACAGCTTCGGAACTCAAGGATTGGAAAAAACAATATCCAGGAAGAAAGGTTGTATGTTACGTGAACACATCTGCAGAGGTGAAGGCTGAATGTGATATATGCTGTACTTCATCCAATGCCCTTCAGGTGGTGGAGGCTGCAGAGGGGGACGAAATTCTTTTTGCCCCTGATAAAAATCTCGCTGCCTATGTGGCACGGTTTACGCATAAAAAGATCATCCCTTGGGATGGATATTGCTATGTCCATAATAACATTACACTCAGGCATGTGAGAGAAAAAAAAGATCAGATTCCTGAGGCAGAAGTTTGGGTTCATCCTGAATGTCGGCCTGAGGTTATCGATTTTGCGGATAAGGTGCTTTCTACGGGGAAAATGATCAAGGAAGCTAGGGTTACAACAAAATCAGATGTCATCATCGGGACAGAAGCAGGAATAATCTATCGTATGGAAAAGGAGAATCCGGGTAAAAATTTCCACCCGGTCAAAGATTTTGCATACTGTGTAAACATGAAAAAAATAAACTTGAGTAAAGTCCTCGCTTCGCTTGAGGACATGAAATTCAATGTTGAAGTGCCCCTTGAGATAAGACAGAGAGCAAAGGGTGCTATCGAAAAAATGGTGACAACGTCTATATGAGTGAATTGAACGCATACGAATGCTTATACAAGAGTGTAAAAACGTAAAAGATGAATTATAGTAAAAATATGGGGGTGTAATCCGTGAAGCATTCTTGGAAGATCGGGAAGATTTTTGGGATTGATATTCATATAGACTCGAGTTGGTTTGTGATATTTATCCTTTTTACTTGGGTCCTGGCAACTTCTTACTTCCCTCAACAATATCCGGATTGGCAAAAAGCAGAGTACTGGCTGATCGGAATATTTACCAGTCTGTTCATTTTTGCATCTGTCCTTATCCATGAGCTTGCTCACTCCCTTGTGGCGAAAGTTCAGGGGGACGAAGTTCGGCGGATCACATTGTTTATACTGGGAGGCGTGGCACAGATTACAGAGGAACCCAAAAAACCATGGAAAGAACTCACAATGGCTTTTGTGGGTCCCTCCGCAAGCATGATTTTAGCGTTTGGATTTTTTGTGATGTTTTTTTTCTTGGGTGGCGTAAGTGAGTTTTTGAAAGCATCTTTTTTATATCTGGCTTTGATAAATTTTGTTCTTGCTGTTTTTAATCTCCTCCCTGGTTTTCCGATGGATGGGGGACGGATTTTGCGTGCTTTGATCTGGCAGGCCACAGGCGACATAAAAAAGGCCACCAGCATTGCCTCTAAGGTGGGGCAGGGAGTCGCTTTTTTGTTGATATTTCTTGGAATTTTCCAAATCCTGAGAGGTAATTTAGGGGGATTCTGGTTGATATTTGTGGGATGGTTTTTGCATAGTGCGGCAGTCAGGGGCTACAAACAGGTTTCGGTCGAATCCACGCTCAAGGGAGTCCATGCAAAAGAATTGATGAGAGAGGACTTCGAAAAGATATCGGGGAACATTTTGGTACGAGAGCTGGTGGATAATTATATTCTCCACAAAAAAGAAAGAGTTTTTCTTGTTGAGGATGACCATATACTGCAGGGAATTGTTTGTCTGGAGGATGTGAAGGCGATCCCTCAGGAAAAGTGGACTGAAGTGAGAGTGCGAGAAATTATGACACCCAAGGATAAATTGGAAGCTGTTTCTCCCGGTGACGATGGGAATAAAATTCTCAATAGCCTGACAGCTAAGGATATCCATCAGGTTCCTGTAGTAGAAGGGGGCAAGGTCACGGGTATTATTTGCCGGAGCGATATTCTCCATTACATCAAGCTTCGTTCAGAGCTCGGCGTTTGAGGAGTGGACTTGAAAAAACTGCCCAAAAAAGTTCACAAAAGGGATGGCTCTCATGTCAGTTTTGACGAGCATAAGATCATGTTGGCCATCCAGAAGGCTGCCTTTGAAGTGCTGATGGACAAGGAGAAATCCGCAGAAATCGCTCAGATCGCAAAAAAAGAAGTCCTCGCAAAACTGAGTTCCTCATTTCCCGATAACATTCCCTCTGTGGAGAATATCCAGGATATTGTGGAAGAGGTTTTGATGGAGACGGGCTATCGGTCGATCGCCAGAAGTTATATTCTCTACAGACAGGAACATCAAGATATCCGCCGGGTCAAGGTGATTTATGGCGTGAGGGATGACCTGAAGCTTCCGATTAATACACTCCTCGTACTCAAGAAACGTTATCTTCAAAAAGATGATAAGCAGAATGTAACGGAAAGTCCCAGAGAGCTTTTCGAAAGGGTGGCTCAATCTGTCAGTGAAGCCGAAGCGGGCTTTCACTCCAAAGTTTCTCAGAGAGAAATCGAAGAGATATTTTTCCAGCTGATGAACAGGTTGGAATTCATCCCCAACTCTCCCACGCTAATGAATGCGGGAACCCCTTTGGGCCAGCTCTCTGCCTGTTTTGTCCTTCCAGTGGAAGACTCGATCGATGGAATTTTCGAATCGCTGATGAATATGGCTCGAATTCATCAAACGGGAGGGGGAACGGGATTTGACTTTTCCGGACTCAGGCCAAGGGGGGATCTCGTGGCCACAACCAAAGGAAGTGCTTCGGGTCCTATCTCTTTTATGAGCATATTCAATCAAGCCACAGGCGTGATCGTACAGGGCGGTAGGCGACGTGGGGCAAACATGGGGATTCTCCGATGTGATCATCCGGATATCGAAGAATTCATCGAAGCCAAAATTCAGGAAGGTTCCTTTTCGAACTTTAATCTTTCCGTGGGCATAACCGATAAATTCATGACGGCTGTGACAAAGGATGAAGGATTTAATCTGATCAATCCGCGGACCAAAAGAAAAGTGAGGTCCACAAAAGCAAGAGCTCTATTTGATCTGATGGTCTATTCTTCATGGCGATCTGGAGATCCAGGAATAATTTTTTTAGATGAAATAAACCGTCATAATCCTACTCCTCCTTTGGGCAGAATTGAAGCCACAAATCCGTGTGGAGAGATCCCTCTTTTGCCTTATGAGAGCTGCAACTTGGGCTCAATTGATCTGTCAAAGTTTGTCAAAAACGGGACTATGGAATGGGAAAGATTAAGAAAAACAATCATGTGGGGGATCCGTTTTTTGGATAATGTTATCGAGGTCAACAAATATCCTCTCCCTCAAATAAAGGAGATTGTATCTGGAAACCGGAAGATTGGCCTCGGCGTTATGGGATTTGCCGATATGCTGATCAGGATGGGGATCCCCTACACCAGTGACGAGGCCCTCAAAACAGCATCCGAAACCATGAAGTTTTTCCATCAGGCTTCCCTCGAAGCGTCCGTCAATTTGGCTGAGGAGAGAGGTGCTTTTCCAAATTATGACCAATCCATTTTCCCCAGTAAAAATTGTAAACCGCGAAATGCAACGGTCAATACAGTGGCACCCACAGGAACGATCAGCATTATTGCTGGATGCTCCAGCGGGATCGAACCTTTGTTTGCTCTGAGCTATGTTCGGAACATTTTATCGGGAACAAGATTTTTTGAGACCCATCCGATGTTTGAAATGGAGCTTCGCCGACGTGGGGTGTATACCAAAGAGTTAATGGCGGAAGTGGGGAGAAAAGGGTCACTTCGGGGGATCAAAGCAATACCGGAAGATCTGAAAAAGGTTTTTATCACATCTTTTGACGTTTCTGCTGATGCGCACCTCAGGATTCAAGCCGCGTTTCAGGAACATACCGATAATTCAGTCTCAAAAACAATCAATCTGCCAGCCGATGCCACTGTGGAGGATGTAAGAAACATATTCATGATGGCTCACCAGTTAAGATGCAAAGGAATAACGATTTACCGCTACGGCACAAAAAAAGGCCAAGTCCTTTCCTTCGATTCCCGTTCTCTGGGAGAAAGAGAGGAAGAATTGAATTTCATCATGGCGGAATCGGAATATTCGGGAGGTTGTCACTCCGGCCTCTGCACTTTTTAACCTGAACTATTCATAAAATATACCGATGCTTTTTTTATTTCAACAATATCAGAAAGTTAGCCTGATATTGCTGAAAAAACTTTTCAAGAAGAATCTTTTTATTTTCATCTGCATTTTTTACACTAAGGGCGAGCTGATCTCACTACATCGGCTTCGTTGTAGCCCATTTGCAGTATATAAATACAGCTTCTTGAGCTACTGCCTTGCCGCTGCAGCAATCTCAGCTCGTGAATAGTCCAGTTAGGGAGAGGAAAGAGATGAAAAGAGCAAAAGATAGGATAGATGAGATAATAAAGAGATTACATTTGGCCTACCCCAAAAGCAAAACAGAACTCAACTTCAAGACGCCTTTACAGATCCTCGTGGCGACCATCCTGTCTGCCCAGTGCACGGATGAACAGGTAAATAAAATTACGCCCGCGCTTTTTGGCAAGTACAAGACAGCCTCAGATTTTGCCCAGGCCGATCCTCACACCCTGGAAGAGGAGATCCGGTCCACGGGATTTTTTAGGAATAAAACAAAAAGTATTATGAGGGCCGCAAAAAAAATTGTTGATGATTTCGGAGGTCAAGTGCCTGATCGCATGAAGGATTTGATCACGCTCCAAGGTGTGGCCAGAAAAACGGCCAACATCGTGCTATCTAGCGCATACAAAAAGGCCGAAGGAATAGCGGTAGATACACATGTCAAGCGGCTTTCACAGAGATTGGGTTTGAGCAAGGAAAACAATCCGGATAAAATTGAAAGGAATCTGATGGATTTGATTCCTCGGAAGGAATGGATTGATTTTAACTACATGCTCGTCAATCACGGCAGGCAGACATGCCAGGCCCGTAAGCCCGATTGTCCCGAATGTGTGTTGAATTCCCTTTGTCCTTCAGCAAAAGATTTTTTCCCCGATCTGAAATCTTAAAATGTCTTTTCCCTTCATCAGAGATGTTCTTCACAAACATGGCCCCGCCAAACAATCAAGTTGTCTCCTGTTTCTCTGATGTCTTTTACAGTAGAATATACCTGTTTAATGCGAGAGAGAATCATTTGCTTTATCGTCAGCTGTGAATTATAAATAATTGTTAGTTATGCCCATTGGGGTGATCGAATGAACGGAGAATGCAATCACATCGGATTGTTCAGCAGAAATCCTAAAAAACTCATCCAATTTTATACAGAAAAGAAAATCACGCCTGCTGCAGGATATAACCATTGGGGGTTGGACGTTGAGGATAAAAATTCATTTATTCGTGAACTGGAGAAGAAAGGAGTTCCGCTTTTAAACTTGGAAGGCACAGGCCGATTTATATACTTTGTTAAAGATCCCGAGGGAAATACAATCGAAATTTATGAGAAGCAGGCAAAGAAATGATAAAAGAAGCCATGCTCTACCGTCCGCTTGAGAGCAACAAAGTCTCCTGCTTCCTTTGTCATCATAATTGTCAAATCGCACCAGAGAAATACGGTATCTGTGGCGTAAGGCAGAACAGGAGAGGGAAACTCTTCACGCGGGTGTACGGAGATGCTATCGCTGCCCATGTCGATCCGATCGAAAAAAAACCTCTGTATCACTTTCTTCCGGGAACAAACTCCTTTTCGGTCGCAACAGCCGGATGCAATTTTCGATGCTCGTTTTGCCAGAACTGGCAGATTTCACAGGCTTCAAAGAGGAAAGATTTGGGCAATCATGGACAGGAATATTCTCCTCGGGATATTGTTTGTGCCGCAAAAAAATATCGCTGCCAGAGCATTTCATACACCTATACAGAACCCACCATTTTTTTTGAATATGCTTATGATTCTGCAATGCTGGCAAAAAAAGAGGGATTGGCCAATGTGTTTGTGACCAATGGCTATATGCGGCCAGAGGCCCTGGAGACCATCCATCCTTATCTAGATGCTTGTAATGTGGACCTTAAAGCATTCGATGAAAATTTTTATAAAGAAATGTGCGGGGCTCATCTCCAGCCGGTTCTGGATTCAATCCGTCTGATGAAGAAACTGGGCATTTGGGTGGAAGTGACCACCCTCATCATTCCAGGACGCAATGACAGCGAGGGAGAACTCGCTCAGATTGCCCGATTCATCAGAGAAGTCGACCCGAATATCCCTTGGCATATCAGCCGTTTTCACCCTGATTATAAGTACAGGGATTCAGATGCAACTCCAGTGGAATCCCTTCGCCTTGCTCACTCTATCGGGATAAAAGAAGGATTGCGTTTCATCTATATCGGGAACGTTCTTGGCGAGTCGGAGGGAACCGCATGCCCGGGCTGTGGGAAGATGTTAATTGCCAGGCATGGATTTTACATAGCTGGGAATGAAATCCGAGACGGCAGATGTCCTTTTTGTGGGACGGCAATTCCCGGTGTTTTTCGGGAAGCATAACTGATCTTGAATCAATCGATCTTAGTGACGCTGCACAAAAGAGAGGAGTTGGGAGAAAGTGAGGATGGAGAAATACAAGTTTTTCCACCATACAGCCGATGCCAAATTTCAGGCGTTCGGACGCACTCTCAGGGAGGCATTTGCCCATGCTGCTCTTGCCGTGGCGTCGTTGATGTGGGATTGGGAAAAAATCGCCAAAAATATCGATATATCTGTGTCGGTAGAAGGAAAAAATCTGGAGCAACTCCTTGTTAATTTTTTGGAAGAGATATTGTACCTTCTGGACACGCAGGGATTTCTTTTAGGTTCAGTCGATAATGTCTTGCTTGAGCAAAAAAATGGGGAATGGAAGCTTTATGCATTGTTCAAGGGTGATTTGGATGCGGGAAAGTACCAAATCTTCGGGGAAGTCAAAGCGATAACTTATAATGAAATGGTCATTCATGACAAGCTGCCTTTTTTGGTGCAGGTCGTGGCTGACATTTGAGGTGAAACCATGGAGTTGAAAAAAATAAATGCGAATTCCTGGGAGATTCCTAAACATGATGATATGAAAGTACCGGCCGTCATATATACATCCGAAAAGTTGCTGGCCGGAGTGAGAGGAGACAAAACGCTTCAACAGGCTAAAAATGTTGCCTGTTTGCGTGGCATCCAGCGAAAAGCCTACGTCATGCCGGATGCCCATCAAGGGTATGGATTTCCGATCGGAGGAGTAGCCGCTTTTGATTTAGAAGAAGGGATCATTTCTCCAGGAGGCGTGGGGTATGATATCAACTGCGGGGTGCGTTTGTTGAGGACGGATTATGCGGAACGGGACATTCTGGATAAACGGAAGCTCCTGCTTGATGAAATTTTTAAAAAAGTGCCTGCTGGAGTGGGAAAAGGAGGGGCGATGCGATTGTCCCGCAGCGTGTTGGAGGAAGTCTGTGCCAAAGGAGCGGAATGGGCAGTGGAGAGTGGATTTGGGACAAAAGATGACCTGCAAAAGACGGAAGAGAGCGGCAGAATGAAAGAGGCAGATCCCGGCCATCTATCCCAGCGGGCTTTGGAGAGGGGCATTCCTCAACTAGGGACTCTGGGAGCGGGAAATCATTTTTTAGAAATTCAAAAAGTGTCTGAAATATTTGATCAAGATATTGCAAAAATTTTTGGCATTCAATCCCTGGGGCAAATTATGGCGATGATTCACTGCGGCAGCCGGGGGCTAGGTCATCAGGTCGCATCCGATTATATAAGACTAATGGAAAACAGATTTGGGACAAATGGATTGCCGGACCGTGAGCTCATCAATGCTCCTATTCGATCAAATCTGGGAGAGAAGTATTATAAATCCATGTGTGCGGCCGTGAATTTTGCATTTGCCAATCGCCAGATGATTGCCCATTGGGTAAGAAGTGTATTCCAAAAGGTTTTGGGAAGTTCTAAGGGAATGGATCAGGTTTATGACGTGTGTCACAATGTGGCCAAATTTGAACAACATACAATCGGGGGAAAATTCAAGAGCGTTTGTATCCATAGGAAGGGAGCGACAAGAAGTTTTGGCCCCCGAAGGCCGGAAATCCCGGAAATTTATCGAGCGGTGGGCCAGCCCGTTCTGATTCCGGGCAGCATGGGCACAGCCTCTTATATTCTTGTGGGAACCGCAAAAGCCGAGGAACTTAGTTTTGGATCCACAGCCCATGGGGCAGGCAGGGTCATGTCCAGACATGAAGCGAAACGTCGATTCAGAGGAGAGAGGATCAAACAAGAATTGGAACAAAAAGGAATCGAGCTTCGTTCCACAAGCTGGAGAGGAGTGGCTGAGGAAGCCTCCCAAGCCTATAAAGATGTGGATGAAGTTGTCCGGATATCCCACGAAGCAGAGATTGGACAGCTTGTGGCTAAAGTCGTACCTGTTGCTGTTATGAAAGGTTGAGTTTCACGTCACGATTTTATCGACGTCCTGTTCTGCATAATCCTCGAAATCTTGTACCGCATCATACTCGGCTTTCAACATTAAATAATGGCTATGCTCAACCTTGCTGAGGTACTGTAACAATCTTTTTTGGCCGCTTTCTATGCGTTCCGCCAACCGGGCATAAAAATCCTCTGCAAATTTTTCAGCGTCCATAGCTTGAAGAAGAATCTCTACTAGCGAGGATGAAGGAGTGACATCGATGCGTTTAAACAGATCTCTGCTGGGTTCTTCGGGGATTTGAATGGTTTGGTTTGGGAAAAGGACCGCATGAAGTTTGATCAGGATTTCTTTGTGTTTGTTTTCCTCGAATGCCAGCCATCGAAATTTTTCTTTTAACAGAGGATTAGACACCTTTTTTGATAGATCTTTGTAGGTTTTGTTCGAATCTATCTCTGAACGGATGGCATACCCCAAAAGATCTTTTACTGAAGCGCTTGATACATCTAGCATACCGTTCTCCTTAAACGGATGACGTTCATTTGAGTCATCCATTCGACAAGAAATCATTTTAATGAACAAAATATTCTAATCTTTTCTGAAAGTTTGGTAAAGGGCCCGCTGATATTGACATTTCTTATGTAGATTTTTATTGTAGAACTCATGAAAGTCACACTTGCAGGATACAACATCGACAGCACTGTTATCGAAGAGCTGAAAAAATGCAGTCCTGCCCGGGAAGATATAACTCCTGAAACGCTGTCGGCATCCTACGCCCGCATTTCCCGGGATCCCCGGCCGGCGAATGAACTTCGTGCTGTTGCCAGAGCCGAAGTGGAAAGAGCCCGGCGATCTAACCGCAACATCATTTTTAAAATGGGGCATCACTCTGTGGCCGAGCATGCTGTTTTTAATTTTGACATTGTCGGGGTGAGCCGTTTGGCCCTAGAAGAAATTGAGAAATTCCGCCTCTGTTCCTATACGGAAAAGTCGCAGCGTTATATCAAATTAAAAGATGATTTTATCCTGCCTTATGAACTGAGGAAAGCTGGTTTGGTAGAAATTTTTTTGGATACTGTAAAAGCCCAAAATGCCCTCTACCACAAACTCTATTCGAAGTTGAAACCTTACATTTTTGACAAGTACAAAGATAGGGCAGGCGATCCCAAAAAACACTCGGTTCTTAACGGATGGGCCAAGGAGGATGCCCGGTATATTGTCAGTCTGGCTACCCAGGCACAACTGGGAATGACCCTGAATGCACGCAATCTGGAGTTTCTCATCCGGCGGTTTGCCTCGAAAAAATTGGCCGAACTGAACGAATTGAATCAAAAAATTTATGAGCTGGCTAAAGAAGTTGCTCCGTCTATCATTCTTTTTACAGAAGCCAGTGATTTTGACAGGAAGACATACCAAGATTTGGAAAACAAGGCGCGTGAATTGCTAGATCACAGTGGAAACACAGGAAATGGGCAGGTTCGTCTTGTATCTTACACTCCGGACGGAGACGACAGATTATTAGCAGCCCTTTTGCATTCCTCTTCATCACTTTCCTATGCAGCCTGTTTTGAAAAGGCAAAAAAGCTGAAGAAAAAAGATAAAAAATCTTTTCTCATGCGGGCATGGCAGCACATGGAGTTTTACGACTTTGTTCTCAGGGAGTTTGAATATGTAGATCTGCAGTTTGACCTGATTGTATCGGCGGCCTGTTTCGCACAGCTCAAACGCCACCGCATGGCCACTGCGACCTCACAGGCTTATAATCCCGATCTTGGGATGACCATACCGTCCTCTATTGAAGCAGTGGGCAGTCAGAAAGAGTTTCAGGAGATGATTCAAAAGACAAACGATGTGTTTAATCTTATGCAAAAGAAAATGGAAGTTGGGGCAGAGTATATCCTTACCAATGCCCACCGGAAGAGAGTCCTGTTCAAGGTTAATCTACGAGAACTCTACCACATCTCTCGGCTGAGAGAGGATCTGACAGCCCAATGGGATATCCGTCTGATTGCGGGACAGATGATCGGGCTGGCCAGGAATGTGATGCCTTTGGCCTGCTTGCTCATCGGAGGAAAAGACGCCTACCCGGGGATATATAAGAAGGTGTATGGAAAGTCTCCCAAACTCGATCCGCCAAAAATTTGATCTGGTGCAGCTATTTAATGAATACCCGTCTTCCCCTAATTTCGAGGCGTCCTTCGAAGTAGAGCTTGACTGCTTCTGGATAAATTTTGTGTTCCTGCTCAAGAATTCTTTCGCTCAAGCTTTTTTCGGTGTCATTTTGAAAAACCGGCGCCGCGGCTTGCAAGATAATGGGTCCCATATCAACATCTGCAGTGACGAAATGGACCGTGGCGCCCGAATATCGAACTCCCCAATCTATGGCTTTTTGCTGGACGTGAAGACCTGGAAAGGAGGGGAGAAGGGCTGGGTGAATGTTAAGAATTCTGTTTTTAAAAGAGTTGCAGAAGAAGGGAGTTAAAATTTTCATATAGCCGGCGAGACAGATCAAATCCACATCCTTTTGTTTAACTTCGGAAATGACGGCTTCATCATAAACGTTGCGGGATGGGTATTCTTTAGGATTCAAATAAACGGTTTTGAGATTCCGTTCCCGGGCGATTTTTAGTCCGGGGGCTTCTTTTTTATTGCTGAAGACAAGGACAATCTCTGCGTTAATTTCGCCCGCGACGATAGCATCATGAATGGCCATGAAATTCGACCCACGTCCTGAAAGAAAAACAGCGATTCGGCCCTTTTTTTGGGGGCTTTGAAAAACATCCTCGGACATTCTATTCTTCCTTGGTTTGTATTTGTTCTCTCAGTTAAAATTTGATTATGAAACCTATTTTAACTGAAAACCCGCTAAAATCAACCTCAGCTTCTGAAACCGAACGAATGTTTCCGCCAGAGGGTTTTTCGGCCCTGATTTCATTTTTATCCAGCCAAAAATCCAGATCAGATATGTATTCCTCGAAAGAGTAAAGAGTGCCAGTCTCCTCCAATTGGTTCTCGCCAGAAAATCCTTGGATTTTTGCCCTTCTAACTAATCCTTCTAAAAAAAAGCGAACGCCCACATCCGTTTCGTAAACAAAGCCAAAGCCAGCATGGAGGATTGGGCCTGTTGCTGAGGCTCTCTCAAGCCGGAAATAGTTATATTTTTCTGCTGATTCCAGTTTTTTAGCTTCTCTATTCACATATTTAGCCCATGCCAGCCCGCCCCCGGCTCTTATAAAAAAATGAAGTTTATGACTCAAAGGGATGAAATAATATCCAGATAGGACAAGAGGGTAAGCGCTCACCGTAATCGGATTCACCTGGCTGAGAGGCCCAGAAAGTCTCTGAACTTTGACTTCGGTCTCGTTTTCATTCAGGTCTCCGTAGATGTAGCCGGTTCCAACGCTAACTCCAAAACGCGGAGATAAGGAAAGCAAAATTTCTCCTTCTAAGTGAATGCCTGAGTGCAGGCTTCTGATATTCTTTCCAAGATACTGCCAATTCTTGTTTTCCTCTGCTTCCCGTTTTCTCCATTCTGCCCAATTTTCGAGTCTTTGGTTGACTTTTTTGGCCTCAATAAAAGAGTAACCGCCTGAGAGTTTGAAATTTATTTCCATGCAAAATGCCGGAATCCCGACCAACAAAACGGGGATGAGAATGCGAACGACATTTTTGACGAAATTCATTGTATCCTTGAAAGCAAATCGGCCCGTCGCTTTTGAGTTTACCAGTTTAACTTTTCTGGGATTGACTTTCAATTCTTATTTTAACAGAGTTCGCTTTTCCAAATCTGCAAGAGTTATGTAATCATTTCAAACCGAATTTGGAAATGTCATCCCAGCGGCAACGTCGAAGAATAAACGAAAACGAGAAAAGCTGGATTCGATTAAAGGGCTTTGAAATTGTCCGGGATGGTCTGTTTCCAGCTCATATAGGCTTTCTGAACAGACAGATTGATGATTTTTTCTCGATTGTGGTATACGATTATGTTTTCTCCCCCTGTGGTGCCGATTTCAGATAGAGGCACACGCCTGTCTTGGGCTTTTTTTATAAGTGCTTCTTTGTTTTCTGGTTTTGTTGTAACGATAATCCTGGATTGAGATTCCCCGAAAAGAAGGATATCACTCCGCATCTCCTCCTGCAGATGCAAAATGCAGCCTATTCGAGGTTCTCCGAGAAAAGCACATTCAGCTACGCAGACCGCAAGGCCCCCTTCAGAGATGTCATGAGCCGAGTGGAGAAGTCCTTTTTCGATGGCTTCTATACAAACTTGGTGCACTTGTTTTTCCTTCTGGAGGTCCATGTGCGGGGACCGGCCTTTTTCCATACCCCAGATAAACTTGAGATACTCTGATCCGCCGATTTCGTCTGCATTTGTTCCAATCAGAAAAATCAAATCTCCTTTATTTTTAAATCCTGGAGTAGCTGATTGTTCCACATCATGCACCAGCCCCACAACGCCCAGCACAGGAGTGGGGTAGATAGATGACCCTTCTGTATCGTTATAAAAACTGACGTTTCCCCCCGTGACAGGGATGTTAAATGTTTTGCAGGCTTCAGCTATGCCTTCGATCGTTTCTTGAAACTGCCACATGATTTCTGGCTTTTCTGGATTTCCAAAATTCAAACAGTTCGTGACACCAACAGGATGGGCACCCACACAAGCTAAGTTCCGGCACGCCTCAGCAACCGCTATTTTCCCTCCCGTCCTAGGATTCAGATATGTGTACAGAGAATTGCCGTCAAGCGTCACGGCAAGGGCGGATTTTTTGTTCTTCATCCTCAGAAGGGATGCATCGGCACCCGGAAGAAGAGCTGTGTTAGTCTGGACCATATGATCATACTGCCGGAAAATCCATTGTTTGTCGGCGATTGTCGGGGATGAGAGCAGTTTTTTAAAAGTCGCGTTGTAGTCCTCAGGGGAGGAAATAGAATTCAATTGAATTTTGGATTCAAGATAAGCTGGAACCTTGCTTTCTCTATGATAAAGGGGACACATGTCCACGACGGCCTGGACAGGGATATCGACGACGAGTTGGCCTCCAAACTTTACTTTGAGCCTCTGATCGGATGTGACTTGACCCACGATGACAGCATCGAGGTCCCATTTGGCATAAATCTCTTGAACTTCCTTCACCGTTTCTTTTTTAGCCACGAGAAGCATGCGCTCTTGCGACTCGGAGAGCATGATCTCATAGGGCGTCATGCCTTTTTCTCTTTGCGGGATAAGGTCCAGATTGATTTCGATTCCTGCGTTGGAGTTGGATGCCATCTCTGTTGTCGAACAGGTCAAACCTGCAGCTCCCATGTCCTGGATGCCGACGATCAGGTTTTTATCCATCACCTCCAGGCATGCTTCCAACAAAAGCTTCTCCTTGAAAGGGTCCCCTACCTGAACATTAGGCCGTTTTTCTTCCAGGTTTTCTCCGAATTCTGCCGAGGCCATCGTTGCCCCATGGATGCCATCTCTTCCCGTTTTGGAACCCACATAGAGCACGGGATTGCCTTCACCCTCGGCTTTCGCATAAAAAATCTTGTCCTTCTCGCAAATCCCCAGACAAAAAACATTCACAAGAGGATTCTGGGAATAACAATCATTAAAATAAACATCTCCTCCTACCGTTGGAACACCCATGCAGTTCCCGTACCCAGCGATTCCTGAGATGATGCCCTCTGTGATAGTCTTGTTTTTAGGAAGAGAGAGGGGTCCAAAGCGGAGGGCATCCATCAGGGCAATAGGCCTTGCCCCCATCGTAAAAATGTCCCGTAAAATGCCTCCGACACCCGTGGCTGCTCCTTGATAGGGTTCGATGAACGAGGGGTGATTGTGAGACTCGATTTTAAAAACCGCGGCGAGGCCATTCCCGATATCGATAATACCTGCGTTTTCCCCAGGCCCCTGGATTACATTTGCTCCCTTAACCGGCAACTTTTGCAAGTGAGCCTTGGAGCTTTTGTAGCTGCAGTGTTCGGACCACATTAGAGAAAAAATGCCCAGCTCTGTGATATTAGGCTCTTTTCCTATAAGCTCTTTTATTCTTTCATATTCTTCTTCTTTCAGGTTGTGCTCCGCTAGTATTTTTTTATCGATCATAACCGGTTAGCTCCCTCTTGAAATTATGCAGGGCATCAGCGTTATTTGCCTTAAGTTTTCATCTCTGACCGCCCGAAAGATAATGTATGGTTGACTCAAAGATTACCCGTCCGTCCTTGCTTCCGAGAAGTGATTCCGATGCTCTCTCCGGGTGGGGCATCATGCCCAAAACATTTCTTTGTTTATTAGTCAGACCAGCGATATTTTCGAGAGATCCGTTCACATTGGCTTCCTCTGTAATTCGGCCGTTTTCATCGGCATACCGGAACACAATTTGATTGTTTGCTCTCATGTCTTCGATAACGGCCGGGGATGCGTAGTAGTTGCCGTCAAAATGAGCGATCGGAATCTTGAGGACTTGATTTTTTTGCCCCTGATTCGAGAAAGGCGTTTGGTCGTTTTCGATATTGAGGTAGACATATTCACAAAGAAATTTCAGATGCTTGTTCCGAAGCATGGCTCCTGGGAGCAATCCTAGTTCCAGCAGAACTTGGAAACCATTGCAGATCCCCAGCACAAGTCCCCCTTTTTTTGCGAATTCATGGAGTTCCTGCATTAGAGGGGAAAACCTGGCTATCGCGCCCGACCGCAAATAATCTCCGTAGGAAAATCCGCCCGGAAGGATGATACAATCGGCATGATTCAGGTCATGGTCTTTATGCCAGAGATAAAAAGTGTCTTGGCCGAATACATCTTTAAGAACATGATAGGTGTCCTGATCGCAATTGGAACCGGGGAAAACAACAACTCCGAATCTCAATTTATTCAATAATCTCCCATGTGAATTTTTCGATTATGGGGTTGGCCAAAACTTTATCGGCAAGTTCCGGGATAACCTGTTTTATCTTTTTATCTGGAAGAGCTTCTGTTTCGATTACGAATACTTTCCCCTGCCTGACATCCTTCACGAAATCATATCCTATGGTCTGAAGGGCATTCTTGACCGTCTGACCTTGAGGGTCCAAAACACTGTCTTTGTATGAGACGAGAATTCTAATTTTCATCGGCAAAAACCTTGTCAAAAATATAGTCTATTTTTTCTAAATAAGGGTCGAGAGTGAATAACTTTTTTATTTCTTTCGCTGCAAGAATTTTAGAAATTTCCGGATCCTGTAGAATGAGGTCCTCAAAATTCAGGTCTTCGTTCCAAGCTCTAAGGCTGTTTTCTTGGACGAGTTGATAGGCTTTTTCTCTTGAAATCTCCTTTTTAGTGAGAGCCAGCATCACACGCTGTGAAAAAACAAGCCCTTTCGTGAGATGGATGTTTTTTTCCATCCTGTCAGGATGAACATTCCAATTTTTAACTAGCGAGGCCGTCTCAGAAAGAAGATAGTCTGTGATGATAAAAGAATCGGGCAAAATAATGCGCTCGGCAGATGAGTGGGAAATATCTCTCTCGTGCCATAAAGGGATGTTTTCCAATGCCACATGAAGGTTTGATCTTGTCACACGGGAAAGGCCGGAGATCCTTTCGGCCCGAACGGGATTCTTTTTGTGAGGCATAGAAGAGGATCCTTTCTGTCCTTTGGTGAATGGTTCTTCAACTTCGATGACTTCGGTCTTCTGAAGGTGGCGGATCTCAACGGCAATTTTCTCCAGAGTAGAACAGATAAGAGCCAGTACAAAAAGGGCTTCAGCATGTCTATCTCGTTGGAGAACTTGTGTGGAAACCTTTGCGGGCTCTAACCCAAGTTTTTCTAATGAGATGGTTTCTACACTAGGATCCAGGTGAATGTATGTGCCCACAGACCCCTGGATTCGACCCACGCTCATGATCTTGATGGCTTTTTGGATTCGTTCCTCATGCCGTTTGACTTCCTCATACCATACGAGGATTTTTACGCCGAATGTGATGGGTTCAGCATGAACCCCATGGGTCCGTCCGATGATTGGTGTTTTTTTGTATTTGAGGGCCTGCTCTTTGAGAATTTCTTTTAGATTTTTCATTTCTTTGGCGGTTTTTTCCAAGGATTCCTTGATGAGAAGGGACTGAGCTGTATCGACGACGTCGTAAGAGGTAAGCCCCAGATGGACGTACCGGGAATCATCCCCCACGTGTTCTGCAACGGAATGGAGAAAAGCCAAAACGTCGTGCTTTACCACCCTTTCGATTTCCTCGATCCGCTCGACAGAAAATCCGATTTTCTTTTTTATTCTTTTGAATGCTTCGAGAGGAATTTCTCCCAGCTCTTGCCAGGCTTCACACACTGCCAGCTCGACATCCAGCCATTTTTGATATCTGTTTTTCTCTGTCCAGATAGAACCCATTTCGCGCCGCGTATATCGTCTGATCATCTGTCTATCCTCACATAAATTGCGTTCAAATCATAACAACTGCCCTGTGTCCTGTCAACGCAAGACGGATTCAGGCTCAGAACTTTCAAAAAAAAGAGGATGATTCTATTTTTTTTTATTTTAAAAAGAATTTCCATTTTTAATCCAAACAAAAAAAATAGAATCATCCTCTTTTTGTCATTTTTTTGCTTTTTGATCCTTCTTTGACAAAGGAATTTGATAAAATGCTTGTCTAATGACACGGAAAAGTGAAATGGAAGCGGTGCCGGATAATCAGCTTGTATCTTACGCCAAGAAAGGAGATGTGGATGCCTTCACCGAGCTGGCTGGTCGGCACCATGAGAAGGTATTTCAGACTATTTTCTGGATGACTAAAAATCAGCAGGATGCAGATGATTTGTGTCAGGAGACATTTCTCCATGCTTATAAGCATCTTAAAAATTTCAAGCAAAGATCGAGTTTTTATACTTGGGTGTACAGGATTGCCCGAAATCTGACACTTAACTTTTTGAAGAAAAAGATGCGAGAGAAAAAGAGATGCGCAATACCTGTCAAGGATTGTTTTCAAGCGGGCACAGATTTGCTGGATCGGTTCTCACCTGAAAAAAGCTCGGTCAGGAAGGAACTCAAACAAAAATTGAATCAGGCAATCGACTCATTACCCGATCCCTACAAGATGTCTTTTGTCCTGGTCGTATTCCAGGGTATGTCCCACGGCCAAGCATCTGAGGTTCTGGGATGCTCCGAAAATACCATCTCCTGGCGTATGTTCAAAGCCAGAAAAATGCTTCGCAGCAGATTGCTTCATTATTTGGGAGGGAATGAATGAGATGTCAAAAAATCGAGAAATGGGTTTCCGATTGTGCAGATGGAGCCATTTCCAAAAGGAAAAAAGCGAAAATTGAAGCTCACATCGAAGTCTGCTCTGCTTGCCGAACCTTTCGGAATCAGATCGAGCAGATCGACGATGAAGCGAGGAAAATGGATGTACCCGAAGTGTCTCCCGAGCAAAGCCGGGACTTTTCGTCGCGGCTCAGGTCGGCCCTCGTCGAGATCGAAGAAGGGAAGAACAGAGGTGTTTTGCATGCGTTCAGGAACAAGTGGGTGTTTATCCCGGCCAGCGCCATCATGGTATCTCTCTTCATCCTGATCTTTGTGTTTTACGATAAGGGGAATTTCCAGGAAGAAGAATCCTATGTCTTTTCTTTCGGGAATATCATGGAAGAAATCTATCGCGATATGGGGAATGACCCGGCACTGCAAGAAGCCTTTCATTCTCTGGTATCGGCATCGCTGAACGAGATGCTGGCTCCCCCTGATTGGGATGAAACATCGGGTTGGGAGGATGATGTTTTCTTTTGGGAGGGATTATCCGAGGAAGAGCTGGGAAATCTCAAACCTGCAATAAAAAAAGACAGGAACTCTTAGGAGGCTAGGCATGAATTTAAAAAAAATAACATCTTTGGTTTTAGGCTTGCTTTTTATCGTCTGTGTATTCGCTGTTGCGGGAGGAGACAGTTTGATCCAAAGAGAAGAACTGAAAAAACTGTCGCCCAAATACAGGGCTTTTTTGGCAGAAACGCGGGAGTTCTTGCATTCTGAAGAGAGAAGGGTTTTTTTGCGATTAGAAACAGATGAACAGAGAGATTACTTCATCAAACGATTTTGGGAAGAACGAAAAGGCTGGGATAATATCAGCACATTATATCTGCTCCGGATGGTTCAGGTCCTGGACCTCACAGAAGAACAGACAGCCAAAATTTTTCCGATGGTTAACAGAGTGGAGAAGGAAAAACGGGAGATGAACCGCACAATCGGCCTGTTCTTGAGAGAACTTCGCGCCACGTTGCGGCAACAGGATGCGGACGAAAAAGAGCTATCCCGCATCATGTCCGAAATAAAGGATCTGAGAATCCAGGTGAAGAGCAGAGAAGAAGATCTGCAAGAATTCATGGAGGAAACCCTCACCGTTCCTCAGCAGGCAAAATACCTGATTTTTGTTCAAGATTTTTTAAGAGAATTACGGGAGAAATTAAACAAGGCCCGAGAGACGATTAAATAAAAAGCTTCAATGCATACCAGAAGCCCATCTTTGCCGGATTCTCTCGAAGAACGACTCGTAAAGACTGGCACATACTTGTGAAAAAAAAGGAATATTTTGGTATTGATAATTTGGTGGAACAATCTTCTTGACAAAAGAGGCAAGATTCTATAGTATTGAATCTGTATTCTTTTATGTCTTGAGGCTGTAGAGGAAGGAAAAGAGAAAGAAGTCACGCAAAGATACTTCCTTTCTCTTCATTTTATTCCCTGAATCGAAAAAAAACAGATCATATTTACAGATGGTAGCTTATGCCAGCGTAGCTCAGTTGGTAGAGCAGCTGATTTGTAATCAGCGGGTCGGGGGTTCGAATCCTCTCGCTGGCTTTTGGTAGACTGATTTGGCTATTGGCTTTCGTTTATAATATGGGCAGGTACCAAAGTGGCCAAATGGGGCGGGCTGTAAACCCGCTGGGGAAACCCTTCGGAGGTTCGAATCCTTCCCTGCCCAGTTGAGCAAGCGGGAATAGCTCAGTTGGTAGAGCATCGGCCTTCCAAGCCGTTTGTCGCGGGTTCGAGTCCCGTTTCCCGCTTTAGCCCAGGTTCGTGGATGCCCACGTAGCTCAGTTGGTAGAGCACGTCCTTGGTAAGGACGGGGTCACCAGTTCAAATCTGGTCGTGGGCTTTGAAAAAAGGTTTGATTCTATTTTAGCAAATAGGAGGCAATAAAGATGGCGAAGGCAAAGTTTGAGAGGACGAAGCCGCATTTAAACATAGGGACGATAGGGCATGTGGATCATGGGAAGACGACGTTGACGAGTGCGATAACGAAGGTGTTGAACAAGAAGATGGGTTCGGTGGAATATATAGAGTTTGATCGGATAGACAATGCGCCGGAGGAGAAGGAGAGGGGTTTAACGATTCAGATAGCGCACATAGAGTATGAGACGGAGAATCGGCATTATGCGCACATAGATT
>CAZOJY010000046.1:0-24475 GCA_964580235.1 uncultured Eubacteriales bacterium
CTTTTCCCGAATCATAAACTCATACTTCATGGAGAATTCTTCGGTCAACTTCAGCTCCCCTCCAACTTTCCCAGTTATAATGACCTCTCCGGGAAAAAAGACCGATGGATTTATGGATTTCGGAATCGTATCTTCATCACAGAAAATTTCTCGTTTCTCGCGCAGCTGGTAACACATGATGACGGCAGCAAACGAACAAAATTCGATTGGCATTTTTCTCTGCGGCTGAATCCTGTTGAGAATCTTGTTCTCATTCTGGGTCATGACTCCAATCATGACTCAGACTATCAAAGCATCCTGGATGATGACCAGGGTTACTACCTCAACCGCAATTATGCCGGATTTGGACTGCCTTTTCACGTGGGGGACTTTTATATAGAACCGTTCACTTGGGTGCTCTATCTCACTAACCACATGGGGCATCTCGATCTCTCAGGAGAAAAGCTTCTCCAGGAATATGGAATACGAATCGGAGCATGGATGCAGGATAAAATTGGTATAAGCTTCCAAATCATCTGTCAATCCGAATCTTTTTTTTCCCTCGGACAGACATTTTTGGCTGACTTGATATTCCGCATAAAGCTTTTGGATTATCTAGAATTATCCTTGGGCGGAAGTATATGGAAGGACATTCAAAAAAGTCGTTTGGGAAACAAACAGACATTCACAAAACTTCATTGGGGAATCGCCATTCCTTTCTAAGCTGAATAATTCAGGTTAAGTCATAAAAAACAGCATTAAAACTAAAAAGTTCGCTTCCATTTTGCTCGGGTAACTGCGGATTTTCCTCCTGAAAAGAAGGTGGAAAATCAGCGGACTGATGAATCAGCCTGCCTAATTGCATTCGCTTCGACCTTGACAACCGCCCTTCATTGTGCTACCAAAACTTACCTCTGGATGATTGCTTTTTCCTTCGGTTTAGGATGTATCTAAAATATTTAATAGCAGCCTTTTTGGTCGTCCTGGTCCCCTTTTCCTCCTCATTTTCTCAGTCTTCGATCCAGTCTGACCAGGAGTGTCTCACGTGTCATGGAAATCCCGAAATATCCCAAATTACAAGCGATGGAAAAGCCCGCTCTCTGTATGTTGATCCTGAAAAATGGTCTCGGGATATCCATCATCAAGGCCATCTCACCTGTGTCGACTGTCACATAAATGCGAATCCTTTCATTCACTTCCGGGAGGGATTTATCGATGTGGATTGTGCCCGCTGCCATCCTATCGAAGCAGAGGAATACCAAAAAAATATCCATCTTACCTTCACAGCCATCACTCCAGGCAAACAGCTTCCCCTCTGTTACCACTGCCACACCAAGCATAACATCCTTCGTCATGATGATCCTTTGTCATCTGTCCATGAATCGAACACCGGGGATACATGTGGGACATGCCACCCAGAAGTCATGGTGAAAGGAATTCTGGAAGGGACATCTCTTGGAAAAATATCGGGCCACCGAAAGGGAGACCTTTCCGAAAAATTTGACATGAATGTTTGTATTAATTGTCATTATGAGGATTCGGCCCATGGTGCAAAACGTGTTTACAAGGATTTCTGCACCCGCTGCCATGATGTCCGTTCAAAAGGAAATCTTGTCCTAGGACCGACCCATATGGATTCCACAAAATGGGCAGGAGTCAATTCTGTTGGGAATGCCCTCCTGTTCCTTTTGCTCTTTGCCTCAGGCACACTGCTAGTATTTAAATCCCGAAAAGGAATCACAACAAAAATTGTATCCTGGAAGGAAAACATGAAAATGCCCGCTGTGCCGGAAGAACCGGTCCTTCAGGCAACCAAAACCTCAAAACATCAAGAAAGTCAAGAAAATGAATAAAAAGCGTTACGCCATGTTGATCGATCTGCGCAAATGCATCGGATGCAATGCCTGCGCTGTGGTTTGTAAAAGCGAAAATAATGTCCCGCTTGGCGTCTGGAGGAGCTGGGTAAAACGAGTGGAAAAAGGGACATATCCTCATGCTAAAGAATATTTCCTTCCGATTGTTTGCAATAACTGCGAAAATCCAATTTGTGTAACCGTTTGTCCTGTTAAAGCCTCGATCCAGCGCCCTGACGGGATTGTTTACGTTGATCCACATCGGTGTATCGGATGCCGCTATTGCATAGCTTCCTGCCCCTATGGAGTTCGGTACATCAATCCCCTGTCAAAAATTGTCGAAAAATGT
This sequence comes from uncultured Eubacteriales bacterium, assembly GCA_964580235.1. Classification (GTDB taxonomy): domain Bacteria; phylum Acidobacteriota; class Aminicenantia; order Aminicenantales; family Aminicenantaceae. The sequence continues at coordinate 2,182 of CAZOJY010000046.1, forward strand.
TTCTGGTGTCATCACAGGGTGGATGCGGGGCTTGAACCCGCATGTGTTATGGCCTGCCCCACAGGGGCCATCATGTTTGGTGATATGAATGATCCGGAAAGCACGATTGCTGAGGCCTTAGCAAAGAATGCGGTCCAAGTCATAAAAGCTGAACTGGGAACAAATCCCAAAACCTTTTACATCGGGCTTGATCAAGAAGTTGTGGATATTAAGGAAGTTGAGCAAGAGTGATGGACAGCCAAATCCTTTACAACATCAATCACCAAGAGGCCTTCGGTATTTTTATTGCTGTATATTTTTATTTGACAGGTTTAAGCGAAGGATCTTTTCTCCTTTCTACACTTGCTTACAGTTTTGGCCTAGAAAAGTACAAATCTCTGGGGAGGGTGGGCATTATCCTGGCGACCGTTTTGCTGATCATTGCCCCCGTTTTCCTTTTACTCCATATCGGCGTCCCTCAGCGAGCCTGGCACCTTTTAGTGTACCTGAATTTTGAATCCCCGATAACCTGGGGTTCATTTCTTCTGATCTTCTTCTTGATAACCTGCATCCTATATGGTTTTTTCATATTCAGGGAACAAAAAAAAGTGACGCGCTTTGTGGGATTTATTGGGATTCCTCTTGCCATATCCGTCAATGTTTATACGGGCTTTATTCTGGCTTTTGGAAAAGCCAGGGCCTTGTGGAATACAGCCCTGATGCCCATTTTATTTCTCGTATCGGCCATCATCTCTGGAATAGCCCTGATGATTCTGGCTTGTTTCATGAAGGATCGCTTCTTCTCCAAGCAAAAAAAAGTCGATTATCCGTTGCTTGAAAATCTCGGAAAAATGTTAGCTTGGTTAATCGTTATCGATCTTTTTCTCGTGGGTTGTGATATTCTCGTCCTTTTAATTTCTCACTCTGATGCCCAGGGTGCAGCCCGTTTGCTTTTATCCGGCAATTTTTCTTTTTTATTCTTGATCGTCGAAAACCTGTTGGGAAAAATTGTGCCTTTTACACTGCTGATTATTCCGCGATTCAGAAACAAGACGACCATCATCATCGCTTCTTTGCTTGTTCTTATCGGGACATTTTTCATGAAATATATCATCGTGGCTGGCGGGGAATTTATCCCTTTAATATAGGAATAATTATGAAGCTAAAAGGACATTCAAGAAGGCGATTCATGAGGGACGGATTCTTGCTGGCTGCGGGTTCTTCTATGTCTTTGAAAACATTCTCCCGATCGGCTCATGCCAATAAAAAAATAAGCGTATCACGGACTTCCTTAAAACCCCTGCTCGGCATCCCTTCGACCTGCACACTGTGCCCTGCAGGTTGCGGCATTATCGCTTATCTGAATGGTGACCGACTTGTCCAGATTCTCGGAAATCCCGATCATCCGAACAACAAAGGAGGTATTTGTGCGAGAGGCATTTCAGGCATCAATTTGGTCAACGATCCAGAAAGAATTTTATATCCCTTAAAAAGAATCGGTCCCAGAGGACAGAACCATTGGAGCCAGATCACTTGGGATGAGGCCTATCTAACTCTGGCTTCTCGCATCAATCATTTAATAAAAGAAGGGCGGATCAAGGAATTTATCGTTGATATAGGACAAAAGGATCCTGTTCTCCTGGAATTCATTAAAGCTTTGGGAGGAGCATCCGTCATCAATCGACCTGCGTTGAAAGATCTCAACCGGTCGTCAGCATTGTCAACCATGTCAGGACACCTTTCATTTATTCCAGATGTTGCAAACAGTCATACCATCCTGAATTTTGGGGCCAATCTTTTTGCGAATCATGATTATTTTGTTGGCATAGCTCGCCGCCTAACTTTTGCCAGAATTGAGAGAGGCACTAAACTTATCACGTTTGATGTGCGAATGTCGGAAACAGCTGCAAAAAGTGATGAATGGTACCCGGTCAAACCAGGAACAGACGGAAGTGTGGCTCTCGCAATGGCCAACATAATCATGAATAAAGGCCTGGCAAACACAGAATTCCTCAAACAAAAAACAAACATACCTATTGGAATGTTGAAAGAGCACCTCTCCCGATTCCCTCCCGAATGGGCTGAGAAGATGAGTGGTATCGCGGCCAAAGATATTGAACGGTTGGCCTCCCGATTTGCTTCTTACAAACCATCCGTTGCCATCCTCGGAGGAGGGGCTTACGACCATGAAAACGGGAATCAAAATGTAAGATGTATATCTCTTTTGAACTGGCTGGTCGGAAACTTGGAGGAGGAAGGAGGGCTCTTTTTCCCCCTATTAAAGCCGGAGATCTCTTCAGGTTTATCATCCCTGCGATCTGTCTCAGAATTGGAACGGGAAAAAATATCTGCTGACACTTATTTTGCCTATCATGCTAATCCTTCATATGCGGATGCGGAGTGTGATGAAAGCACCCGCCTTCTGAGGGATGAAAAAACCACAGCATTTCTAGTAGTGATGGACACACACATGACGGAAACGGCCATGCTGGCAGATATGGTTTTGCCTTCAGCAACCTATCTCGAAGCATGGGGGGTGGAGCCTGCTCCATCTCTTGACGGAATCGCGATACTCAATCTCCGCCAACCTGTTGTCTCATTACTCAGCCCAGCAAAAGCCCTGCGTTCCCCCATGTTTGACGCTGGAAAATTGATGGAGAACACTTTCCAGCCGTTAGGAGAAGCCAAAGAAGTGGGAAATTTCTGTTTGAAACTAGCGGGAAAAATAAAGGGCGATTTTGAAACAAAACTGCCCTATAAAGACACACGGGATTATACTTCGAAAAAGGCCTTTTCTTTCCTGAATAAAAACAGCGGCCTTCAGGCTTTAAAAGAAAAAGGCTTTTGGATTCGCAAAGAAACCTTTTTGGCGGAAAATAATACCTCAAAGATTAATTTACAACCTCCGCTGCCGGGCTATATTCCTATACGCTCTCATGAAAAGAAAAATCCAGATCAATTTGTCCTGACCACATTTAAAAATAACTTGGGAACAAAGGGGACAGAGAACAGCAAATGGGCCAAGGAAATTTTTCATGAAAACAGGCTTTGGTTGAACAAACATAAAGCCGAACAGCTGGGCATAGAAAACGGAGAAAAGGTTGTTGTCACATCATCTGTGGGAAGTCTAACTGTGCGCATTCTGACCACAAACCTGATTCACCCGGAGTCGGTCGCTCTGGCGGAAGGTTTGGGCCATACAGCGTTCGGGAGCTTGGCTCGAGCGCGAAAAGCCAGGAGCAAGGATAGAGATACACAACATATCTGGTGGAGTCAAAAGGGAGAGGGTGTGAATCCTTTTTCCATCATCGAAAACCGGGTGGATCCTGTAGGAGGAGGTCATGCCTCAAAAGATACGCTGGTCCGAGTCCAAAAGATTAAGGAATAAACTTAAAGGTTGCTGAAATGAACAAAAAGACTCAAAACATTTTCATTGCGCTGATTATCATATTTTTGGGATCAAACTCTCTTTTTTCTGATGTTTTTGAATATCAGGGCCATATAAAGCGGCTCACGCATTCAGGGAATGATTTCGTTCATTATCCCTGTCTCAGCGACGACGGAGAGTGGATACTATATGTCCAGGAAAGTAAAAGCGGTGAAAAACCTACCAAATCCCTCAGAGTCTTGGACATCTCCACGGGCAGAGAAAAGGAGCTTTTTTGGGACAGAAAAATGACAGCTCCAAGACCCTATGAGAACGTTTCCCTCCTTGTCGGATCAAAACCTCCGGTCTTATCCGGTAACGGACGCGTGGCTGTTTTTATCCTGAGTTTGGATCAACCCGAAAGCATCCTGGATCACTATCTTGCCCTCATCAACACAGATGGATCGGACTTCAAAATCATTTCTTTTCCGATCGAAAACTTGCAAGGAAAAAACTGGAAAGCCCTCGAATTCAAGAGTAACGAATGGGAAAGGATATCTAATTATGCTGTAAACTCCGATGGAAGCCGTGTGGCCTGTGTGATGAAAGGACATCTGGGACCCATCCGCTACGGAAATACCAGTGCCATTATCATGGTCGATACGCTCAGCGGTGAGCAAAAAACGATCCTTGCTCCCAGATTTAACGGAAAGCAATGGGAATGGACATCTTTTCCTTCCCGGCCACTTTTAGGAGGAGCTTGGGCATTCGGCATGAGCAGTTCAGGTGACAGAATCTTATTCGGCGCCCAATCATCGGAAGATAAGCTCGACTATGATCTCTATTTATCCGGATGGGAAGGAACTCAATTTAAAAGAATAACCGATTTTCATGACCGCTGGTTCAGCCTTGCCGAACTCGGACAAGATGGAAAGAAGGCTGTATTTTTTTACTCAGGGAAGGAAAAAAAAGGAATCGGAACATATGCCGTCAATTCGGAGGAATCCGAAATGTCTTATGTCGAATCCCATTTTTCTCCGAAAGTCGAATTTAATGATTTATCAGGAAATGGGCAGCTTATCGTTTTTAAGCGAATTTATGATGGAATCTTGCTCGATCTCAATACAGGCAAAGAAAGAATCGCTTTTGACGAAAATACCTCGGGTTATGCTTCTGGCTTGGTTCCGATGGATTTCCCTAGATTTCCTGCCTTCTGGGGATCTCACATCATGAGTTACGATGGAACAAAAATTCTTCTTTCCGGAATTCCTGAGGGAAAGAAAAGTCCGGAGATCTATCTTCTGAGTTTTGAAGCCATACAATAAAAACATCATGTCTGAGTTCAGATACAAAAAACGATTCTGGACGATTCTTGCTCTTATGCTTCTGGTCGTCCTGATTGTTGTGAGTGGAGGAATAGGCTATCTTGTGCATTATTCCGCCACGAACGAAAATGTTTGCGCGCAATGCCATCCGGAAATTGTCGAATTATGGAAGAACTCAAAGGGTCATCCCTCCCATTCGGCATCCTGTTTTGCGTGCCACTCCAGACAATTCGTCCCTGCTGAGTATTCAGCCGATGATCCACTCACTTCGCAAAGGTGCCTGGACTGCCATAAAGATGTGCTGAAATTGGGGTATGGTGTCAAAAAGAAAATCATTCATTACAATCACAGAATACACAGGCAGGAGGGTCTGGAATGTATTGTGTGCCACCGCAATGCCGGACATGAATATATGTCGGGAGGAACAAACAGGCCTTCAAGCAGAGAATGTTTGCCCTGCCACTTAAAAGAGTTTGACGGCCCGCCAAAAAAACAGGAATGCCTGAACTGTCACGATGTGATGCTGGCACCGGGGAGGACATGGCAGAATGATTAAGGCGTTCGATGTCCTGTTTATTTTCTTATCTCTTGCTGTTTTTGCTATCGGATTGCGGAGGCGTTTACGTTTGTGGAAAATAGGTCAACAAGACTCAAGAACAAACAACATCGGAACAAGAATCAAGTCTTTTCTGGTTGAAGGGATTTTGCATCGTAGGATCCTGCAGGATCTCTATCCTGGCTTTATTCACTTATTCATATTTATCGGCTTCATGGTTCCATTCGTGTTTATCGTGATTGTCCAGTTCAGATTCATTCTCCCGCCTTCCATCTCCAAAGGGCTCTCTCTTTTTTTGGATCTTGTTGGGTTATTCGGCTTGAGTGCATTGATTATGCTCTTCTACAGAAGATATATCACACGCCCTCCCAGACTGGACAACCAGCCTGATGATTTTATCTCTCTGGCTTTCCTTTTTCTCATTGTAGGCACAGGTTTTATTCTGGAAGGCCTTCGGCTTTCGATAATCGGGAAGGACCTTCAGGCATGGGCTCCCATCGGCAATATATTTGCCGTTCTTTTCCGCGTCATCGGTCTGGGCATCTCAACAAAACGTTTTCTGACGATGTTTTTTTTCCGCATTCACTTTTTTCTTGTCCTTGGTTTCATCGTATATATTCCTTATTCAAAGCTTTTTCACATCGTCAGTTCTCCTTTAAATATGATATATCGGTCTTTGGAACCAAAAGGCGCGCTTTCTCATATGGACCTGGAAGATGAGAATGCCGAAAGTTTTGGCGTATCCAGAATACAAGAATTCACATGGAAACAGCTCCTCGATCTGGATGCCTGCACCCGATGCGGAAGGTGCCAGGACCATTGTCCTGCCTATCTCACAGAAAAACCGCTTTCCCCAAAAAATATAATCCTTGACCTGAAAAACCATCTGCATGATCGGGGAAAAAAGCCCGATGACATTCCATCGCTGGTCGGGAACGTTGTCCAAGAGGACACTCTTTGGGCCTGCACAACTTGCCGAAACTGCATGGAACATTGCCCTGTGTATGTGGAGCATGTGGACAAGATAATAGATATGAGACGATACCAGGTCCTTATGGAGAGCAAATTTCCAGAAGAACTGATGGAAGCGTTTCGAGGCTTAGAGAAAAATTCAAATCCTTGGGGTTTGGGTTATGATGCCAGAGCAGATTGGGTAAAAGAACTGGACGTTCCGATTTTATCCAAAATGTCAGGGGAAGATATCGAGTATCTATTTTTTGTGGGGTGCATTCGTTCCTATGATGACCGCAACAGAAAAGTAGCCATGGCCATGGCCCGAATTTTAAACCATCTTGGCATCAAATTTGCAATCCTTGGGATGGAGGAAGGATGCTGCGGAGATCCGGCAAGGCGTGTCGGCAACGAGTACCTTTACCAGATTCTGGCGCAGAAAAACATTGAAACATTTAACCGCTACAAAATCGGAAAAATATTAACCACCTGTCCCCATTGTTACAACACACTCAAAAATGAATATTCACAAATGGGTTTTTCTTGTGATGTGAAACATCATTCAGAATTCCTTGCCGAACAGATAGTTTCAGGTCATCTCATATTGGATCGGATTATTTCAAAAAAGCTGACCTATCATGATCCCTGCTACCTTGGAAGATACAGCGGGATATACGAAGCCCCAAGACAAGTACTCAATGCTATATCATCCTTGAAAATCAGAGAAATGAAGCGTTCTAGGAAGGAATCCTTTTGTTGTGGAGCAGGAGGAGGATGGATGTGGATGGACGAAAAAATCGGAAAGAGAATCAACGTACAGCGGCTGGAAGATGCCCTTGCGACTGATTCCGAATGGATTGCCACAGCTTGTCCATTCTGTGTCACGATGTTCGATGATGCTATCAAGAGCAAAGACAAAGAAGGAAGCATCAAGATATGGGATATTGCGGAGATTGTAGAGCAAGCCCTCGCTATCAAAAAAGATATTTAAATGGAAGAAGACATCAAGTATATCCGCAGCGTCATTGCAGTTATTTTCTTTATGTCAGGATCTTTTGGAATGCCTGGATGGTTCTATCGATATCCGCATCGCCTACATCCTTATGCGTGACAAAACGAATCCCTCCGGTAGTCGCCAAAGCCAGAATGGCGTGTTCTTTCAGTTTAGCCAGAAAATCGGGAATTGAGAGATTGGGATGATCAAACGCAAAAATAACAATATTAGTTTGGATTTTTTCAGGATCCAGAAGGACGCCAGGAATTTCGGCGATAGCAGATGCCAGCCTTTTTGCCCTTTTATTATCATCTTTCAACCTGTCAACCATCTCTGTAAGAGCCACAATCCCTGGTGCAGCGAGAACTCCCACCTGCCTCATCCCTCCACCCAATGCCTTTCTTACTCGACGCGCATAATCGATAAAATCTCTCGGGCCGACCAACATGGAGCCCACAGGGGCAGAAAGACCCTTTGACAGACAAAACATAACAGAGTCTCCGATTTTTGCGTATTCATTAACGGGGATACCCGATGCATGGCTTGCGTTGAAAATGCGAGCCCCGTCAAAATGAATCTTTACCTTATGTCTGTCAGCGATTTCCCTTATCGCCCTGAGATTTTCCATCGGAACAACAGCCCCACTCCAGTTATTATGGCTGTTTTCCACACAAATAAGGGATGTCCTCGGCATATGAACAGACGGTATGCGGATATTGCGTTCCACTTCTTCCGGATCCATTGCTCCTCGGTCAGAAGCAAGAGGACGAGGAGTGACGCGGGCAATAAACGTCATGTGTGTTGACTCCATGTTATATAGATGAGCACGAGACTCAACGATGACTTCTTCCAGTTCTTTGGTCCACACCTTAATGGCAACGGAATTCCCCATGGTGCCCGAGGGCATATAAAGCCCTGCTTCTTTGCCCATGAGTTCAGCCGCCATCATTTCAAGTTTCTGCACGGTGGGATCATCCCCCAGAACATCATCCCCCACAATAGCCTCTGCCATGGCTCTTTTCATGTTTTCTGTGGGGCGGGTGACCGTATCACTCCTGAAATCCGAAAAATCTGCCATATATTCTGACATCCGCTTGTACCTCCTCTACAATGAGGACTATTATAAAAAAATCCATGCTCTTCAGCAATTACTTTTCCCAAACCCTTCATAACCCGTGGAGAGATGAGTAACGTTTTTAAGGTTTACTTGGTTATTATTCTATGGTATAGATAGTTTTTGTTTTGTGAAAGAAAATTCTACTTATGTCTGCAAAAAAAATCTTTAACTTTGCTCTTTTTTTGTTGCTTTTTCTCAATCTTTTTTTCATCAGTGCTATCCTTTCATTCCAGATCACTCTCAAAGGAGAAATGGTCACTCTGCCTAACCTGATCGGCAAAACTTTAGAGCAGGCAAAGTCTGATCTCGAAAAGAAAAAAATTCATCTTGCCCAAAGTGGTGTTCGGCTTCATCAGCGGTATGAGAAGGGGAAAATTATATTTCAAGATCCATCTGCAAATTCTAAGGTTAAGATCAATACCGAAGTCAGAGTTGTGTTGAGTGCTGGAAAAGAAAAAGTTTTTGTCCCAGAACTTTTGGGAAAAAATCTTCAAACCATCCGTCCTATTCTTGAAGAGTCTGGATTGAGAGAAGGGAAAATTTCCCATGTCCATACACCAAAATATGCGGCTGGCAAAATCATCGGTCAATATCCTCTGCCTGAGGAAGCGGTAGGACGAGACACACCCGTCAGTCTATTGGTCAGTCAGGGCCAGCATGAAATCAAATACTTGATGCCAGATTTGATAGGGAAAAGGGCAACAAGCTCAATCGCCCAGTTAGAAGGGATGGATTTTAACGTGAGCAACATACGGTATCGATATTATCATGGCCTCGATTCAGGAATTATCATCAACCAATTCCCTGCTCCGGGGTCAAAAATTCAGAAAAGGAATAGAATCACTTTAGAAGTTAGCAAATGACATGAATACTCTCGTTACTGGCGCAGCAGGATTTATCGGATCTCACCTCTGTAAAGAACTGATCCGGAATGGCGCACACATTGTTGCCGTAGATTCATTTACAGATTTTTACCCTCGCTGGCTCAAAGAAAATAATATCCGCCTTCTGTTAAAGCACCCAAATTTTGATCTGATTCCTCAGGATTTGCTTAATATTGACTTGAGCAAAATTATGGATAAAATCGATATCGTTTTCCATTTCGCTGCTCAACCAGGCGTGAGAACCAGCTGGGGATCGGACTTTTCCATCTATACAAAAAATAATATCGAAGCGACTCAAAGACTCCTTGAAGTGTCTAAAACATCATCGATTGAGAAATTCATTTATGCTTCTTCCTCATCTGTATATGGATTGAGCCCCCACCTCCCTATGAAAGAGACAAGCACATTGCATCCTTATTCTCCCTATGGAGTGACGAAACTGGCTGCGGAAAACCTCTGTTTTTTGTATTACAAAAATTATGGTATTCCCTGTGTCTCGCTCAGATTTTTTACGGTCTATGGCCCGGGGCAGCGTCCAGATATGGCATTCCATAAATTTTTCAAGTCCATTTCCGAAGATAAAGAAATCACTGTTTTTGGTGACGGGGAGCAAACGCGAGATTTCACTTTCATCGATGACATCATACGGGCAAATCTATCGTCCATAAAAAATGGAAAAGAAGGAGAAACCTATAATCTTGGAGGCGGCACCCGGAGAAAGCTTGTGGATATCCTCCCAGTTCTCGAGGAAATTTGTCAGAGAAAGGTAAAAATCCGGTATGATGCAGGACAAAAAGGGGATGTCCGACACACTTTTGCAGATATTCAAAAAGCCAAGATCGATTTGAAATACGCTCCCCAAATTACTCTAGAACAGGGATTAAAATCTGAATGGGATTGGATAAGGTCGATAAATTCAAGTTAGATTTCACTTCAAAGGAAATAGAAATGAAATTACGATTAATAATAGGAATCCTTGGATTTCTCCTTTTGTTTATGGGGCCGGCATGCAAAAAGAAAAGCCTTCTGATAGATCCAGAAATCTCATCTTCCGATGAAGCCCTATTCAGAACAGGGGAACAATATGTCAAAAAAGATCCTGAGAAAGCGCGATTATATCTCAGACAGGTTATTGACTCCTTCCCTAAAAGTTTTTATGCTCAACGGGCTAAACTGGCTATAGCTGACTCCTATTTTTATCAGGGAGACGAAGGCAGTATGATCCTTGCCGCATCCGAATACAGGGATTTCATCACAAATTTCCCATTGAGTCCTTCAGCCCCTTATGCACAACTTCAAATTGCTTTATCTTTTTTTAAAAAAACATTAAAACCCGGTCGTGACCAAACAAAAACCGAGCAGGCCCTGCAGGAATTTAAGCGTTTGATAACGGACTACCCTTTGAGTGACGAGGCAAAAGAGGCAAGAGAAAAAGCAAAGCTTTGTGAGGAAAAACTGGCATCCCATACCCTGAGCATCGGGGAATTATACTACAAAAGAAAAGCCTTTCCTGCTGCCATCGGCCGACTCAAGGATATTCTTTCAAATTATCCGACTTATTCAGGATTGGATCATGTTTTTTTTGTTTTGGGAGATTCCTATTACCAGATGGATCAAATCGATGAGAGTGTCCCGTATTTCACAAAGTTGATTTCTGACTATCCTCAGAGCAAATTTGCAAAAAAAGCACAGGACAGAATGAAAGAAATCGAAAAAAAGAAGAAAATCGGAGAAAGAGTGGAGGTGTGAATGAAAAAAAATATTGTGCTCGTGCTTGCTGTCCTTTTTTTTCAATGTTTTCCCAAATTTTCCTTTCCTCAATCACAGAATGTATCTTTTTCCAACAGGCTGAGGATAAAGCCAGGAGTTCAATTTGAATATTTTACCCGGAAAGTGACTTGGGATGAAAAAAAACACTCGTCAGAACTGAAATCCACTATTTTTGCCTTAAACATGGAATTTGAAATAAATGAGGGATTATCCATTTCCGCCCTAGCCGGATACACGCTGTCAAACTACGATTCCCTCATTTTCAGACAGATTCCATTTTCCGTGGAAGTGGATACAGGCAACATTGGAGGATATATCCTCGGTGCAGAAATAAGAAAATCCCTTTTTTATTTTGGCGACATTGAGTTTGGCCTCTCTGGTCAATTCCTTTATCACATCGGCAAAGAAAAAACTTGGGATATCCCGGGACTCAGTGTCTCCGGGACGGTGACAGGAAAACCGACATGGATGAGAGCTTCTGCCGGACCTTATATCATGTTTACAGGCTTTGAATCCCTCTCTCCCTATTTATCCATTTGCTATAATAAATTATGGGGACGATTTGAAATGACACAGACTGTTCAAACTTTGGAAGGAACAGAGGAAAAAAAGCTCCAGTCCAAAAGCCTGGTTGACATCACACTCGGAAGCATCCTCACCTTAACCGATTCTTTCTTTCTCAAAGGAGAGGTGCATATATTGCCATCCAGCGACGGGATGGATTTGGGATTTGTTGCCATCGCTGCTTTTTCGTTTTAACCGGAGTTAATGATGAAAAAATCCAAGACATTTTTCTTTATTTTGATCAGCTTTGTCCTTTTCTTTTCTTATAGTTTTGATCGCCCCCCCTTCCGGAAACAAATGCCAAATCACGTGCGGATGAAACGCCATCGAATTCTCTCTGTTAACAGCAGGCCGTCATTCAAATCCGGAGAAATGCGGTATGCCGCCGATCGAATCCTCGTCAAATTCAAGCGAGGTCTTTCTGAGTCTATTGTCACAACCACGATAAACGCTTATCAAACAAAAAAAATCAAACGAATTCCTGGACTCGATATCTATTTGCTCAAGATCCCAGAATATTCGACTGTTGAAGAAACAGTTTATGCGATGCGGTTAAACCCTGATGTTGTTCATATTTCCCCAGACTATAAAATCTCCCTGACTGCTGTTCCCAAACCCACAGATAACTTTTTTAGCTGGCAATATTATCTTTATAACGAAGGTCAAGAAATTGGTTTTCCTGGCCCCCAAGGTAAAAACAGGGCCGACATCAAAGCCCTCGAAGCCTGGGAGGAAACGAAAGGAGACGAACAAGTCATCATTGCCGTGATAGACACAGGAGTCGATTTCGACCATCCTGATTTATTGGATAAAACAGTATCCCGAGGTTACGATTTTGTGAACAATGACAACGATGCCTCAGATGATCACGGCCATGGCACTTTTGTCTCCGGGCTTGCTGCTGCTAAATCCAATAATGGGGAAGGGATTGCTGGAGTAAGCTGGAATTGTAAAGTTCTGCCTTTGAAGGCCGTGGATTCCGATGGCACTGGTTTTGTCAGCTGGCTTGTGGAAGCAATTCGGTATGCAGCAGATAACGGAGCTGATGTGATATCGATGAGCCTGGGATTTCCTTTAGGTCCAAATGAAGAGGCTCCCTCGCTTGAAGAAGCCCTCGGATACGCGCATGCAAAAGGCCTTATAGCTGTTGCCTCGGCGGGAAACGAAGGGGCTGCCGTCCTCTATCCAGCAGCCTACGACGAATACTGCATAGCCGTGGCTGCCACAGATTATAACGATTCCCGCCCTTCCTGGTCGAATTTTGGCCCGGAGGTCGATGTGGCAGCACCGGGACTAAAAATCATAGGCCCTGTTCCCACCTGGCTGCCCGAGCTTATCTGGAATGATTTTACACTTCCTCCCTATGGATTTGGGGACGGAACATCAGCATCGGCTGCTATCGTTTCGGGCTTTGTCGCCCTGATCAAGAGTATCAAACCCTGGCTCGAACCTGATGAACTCATGTATATTATCCGCTACTCAGCTGACGACGTGAACGCCGATGAATACCCCGGAAAAGATGAATTCATAGGATACGGCCGGATCAACATGGAGAAGGCTCTGATACCCATCAAAATAAGCGGATCAAAGTGATCAAATCCTTTCGCATAAAAAATTTGGCCACCATCGAAGAGGTGGAACTAAACATGAAAAAGGGATTCTCCATCATGACAGGTGAAACGGGGGCAGGAAAATCGATCATCATAGATGGTATTAGATTGGTGTTGGGCGAAAAAGGATCATCTGATCTGATCCGTACCGGGAAAAAAGAAACCACCGTAGAGGCAATTTTCCATGTCAGCCCTGAGAAAATAAAAAAAAAGGTGTTTCCGCCCGCTCATGAAAATGAGATTTTCATCCAGAGGAAAATTGTTGAGCAAGGAACTGGCAAAGGTTATGTGAACGGTGTGCTTGTCCCGATCAAAAAGCTCAGATCATTCCGAGATGACCTTGTCGATATGTATGGCCAAAATGACCATGTTTTCCTTCGTCAAGTCGAAAATCAACTCAATTATCTCGATTTTTACGCAAATGCTTTTTCTCTAAGAAAACAGGTTTCAGAGAAAGCACAAGAACTCAAAAAGTGCGCACGAAAAAAAAGAGATCTCGAATCTAGGGAAAACGAGCGAGCGCAACGCCTGGATTTTCTGAACTATCAGATCAGAGAGATCCAAGAGGCCAAGCTTCAACCTGATGAAGAACTGGAACTTCGCCAGGATAGGAACATTTTGAAAAACGCGGAAAAAATCAGTCTCCTGATAAACGAAGCTCTAAAAATTTCTTACATGCAAGAAAATTCTGCTTCATCTCTTTTATCAAAGCTCCAGGGCATCATCCAAGAGTTATCAAACTTTGATAGGTCCTTCAAACCCTCACAAGAAGCCATCGCTGAATTAGCCATTATTATCAATGATCTGAATGATTCTCTTCTTAAGTTTAAAGATAGACAAACCTCTTCACCCGAAAGGTTGGAAAAACTGGAAGGTCGCCTTAGCCAGATAGAAAATTTAAAAAGAAAATACGGCACTTCGATCCCGGAAATTCTCAGCTATCTGGAAAGGTTGAAAAAAGAATTTGAAGATTTGAGCTGCAGTCACGAAAAATTAGCTGAATTGGAAAAAGAAATATCAGACAGATTTTCCGGCTATCAATCTTTGACAAAAAAGCTTGCGGAGAAACGGAAAAAAAGTGCCCGAGCTCTTGAAAGAGCCATTGAAAAAGAAATAAGCCTTTTGGGAATGAAAAGGGCCAGATTTAAAATCGACATAAAATCAAGTCATTATAACAAAGAGAATATCGAAAAAATAAAAAACCATGGGACAGAGGAAGTCGAATTCCTGATCAGTCCCAATCCGGGAGAAGAGTTGAGGCCTTTGCGGAAAATTGCATCTGGGGGAGAGCTATCGCGGATTATGCTCGCGCTTAAATCACTCGGAAAAGAAAAAGAGAGCCTTAAGACATTAATATTCGATGAGATTGATGCAGGTATCGGTGGAAAAACGGCCGAATTTGTCGCCCAAAAATTACAAAATCTTGCCCACAACCATCAAGTGATCTGCATAACACATTTGCCACAAATTGCCTCCTTTGCGACATATCACTACAGAATTGATAAACACGTAAGAAAAGACAGAACTTTCACGATAGTAAAAGAGCTATCCTTCAAAGAGCGGATTCAAGAAATAGCGAGACTCTTAACAGGAAGTCGCGTGACCGATACATCCCTTAAAAATGCGAAAGAAATGCTTGTTCATAATCTCAACATTGATCACTGAAATCTCTGACAGATGTTTCATCTATGACAAACAACTTTCGGATATTTTCATGCGGAGAAAGCCTAAAAAAAGGATTAAAGAGAAAATGAAGATGACCAGGAGCCAGATTGCTGTTTCACGATTTAAAGAAGGATTCAAATGTTCTCAAGCCGTGCTTTCGGCTTTTTCTGATATTTTCGGCCTTGACTTGAACTTGTCATTGAAAATTTCCCAGCCGTTTGGAGGCGGAATTGCCCGCAGGGGAGAAATGTGCGGAGCTGTGTCCGGAGCGCTTTTGGTCATCGGTCTCAAATATGGACGAGCAGAGGCTGAAAACACTCCAGCCCGAGAAAAAACCTATGAAACCGTAACAGCTTTCGTCCAGAGATTTGAAAGCCTTCAAGGTACCATCAACTGTAAAAAGTTATTGGGCTATGATCTAAGCACAGAAGAGGAATACAAAAAAGCGGAAGAAGAAGGGCTGTTCGAAACTCTCTGTCCGAATTTTGTCCAAAATGCTGTTGCGATTCTTATGGACTTGATATAGATCTCGATGAAATTCTTTATCCACACTTTTGGCTGCCAGATGAATGAGAGCGATTCAGAGCATATAGCCGGAATACTTTTGGCCTCCGGTATGACTGCCGCCCTCTCCCCCGAGGAGAGCAATTTAATCATCATCAACACTTGTGCAGTGAGAGAAAAATCCGAAGAAAAACTCTACTCTCTGCTGGGTCGTCTGGAATCTCTCAAAAAGACAAACGGAGCCATCGTGGGCGTTACCGGCTGTATTGCACAGCTATACCGATCCAAGCTATGGGACAAAAAACCTTTTCTTGACTTTATCATCGGACCAGACAATTACCGGCAAATCCCAAAGCTCATTCCAACCCAATCGAATGATAAAGTCATAACGACGCACTGGGATGCTGAATGGCATGATTTCCCTATCCAAAAAATCAATCGAAACAGTAAAGTGAGCGCTTATCTTACTATAATGGAAGGATGCAACAATTTTTGTTCTTACTGCGTCGTGCCTTTCACAAGAGGGAGAGAAAAATACAGGCCGATTCAAAGCATTCAAGAAGAAGCAGAAGAGCTAGCAGCAAGGAACTATAAAGAGATTCATCTTTTGGGACAAAATGTTAATTCTTACATTGATCCGGAAACGGGGAAAAACTTTTCGGCATTATTAAAAAAAATCAACACCATCACTGGTATCGAGTGGATTAGATTTATCACTTCTCATCCTAAAAACTTCACGGATGAAACGGCACGTGCCATGAAAGAAGCGCGAAAGGTCTGCCATCAACTCCATCTCCCTGTCCAATCCGGATCCACATCTGTTCTTCAAAGCATGAACAGAGGCTATACAAGAAAAGACTACCTTGAAAAGGCTGCACTTCTTCGCACACTGATGCCTGACATTCACCTAAGCACGGATATAATCGTCGGATATCCTGGGGAGACACAGAAAGAATTTCAGGAAACATTGAGTCTGCTTGAGAAAGTCCGATTTACCAATATATTTTCCTTCCGCTACTCCCCTCGCCCGCGTACAGCAGCAGCCAAGAAAAAAGATAACATTCCATTCAACGTGAAAAAAAATCGGCTCATCCAGGTTCAAGCCCTCCAAAAAAAAATCCAGATGGAAAAAAATAAATCTCTGATCGGCCAAATTCAAAAAATTCTTTGTACGGGAAAAAGTAAAAAAGATCCGAATGTCTATTCGGGCCGAAACGCAGGTTATCAGGTCGTCAATTTTAACTCCTCAAAAGATGTCCTTAACCAATTTATCTGTGTCAAGATCGTCGACTGTGGACCCTACAGCCTGTTTGGCGAAGTCAGAGAATCTTTTTCTCAACAGAATTGAAATTTGATAAAATTTGTGCTATACATCGAAGGCTTGACTCCAGAATAAAGGTAAAAAAATGTCGTTGCTCAATTTGTTGCCGTATTCTTTCATTATCGGGTTTCTAGGACTCATTTTTGCGCTGATTTTATACTTCTTGATCAAGAAGTATCCTCGTGGAAGCGAAAGAATGATACAGATTTCGGAAGCAGTGCATTCGGGAGCTATGGTTTTTTTAAGGCGCGAGTACACATTCATTTTTATTTTTGTGACCGTCATGTTCTTTATCCTCTGGAAGTTCTTTTCAGTGTACACAAGCCTGGCCTTTCTAACAGGCGCCAGTTGCTCCATGCTTGCTGGATTCATCGGTTTGAAGGGGTCCACTCGCTCGGCTGTACGGGCAACACAGGGTGCTATTGATGGGGGGACACCAAGAGCATTGACAATTGCCTTTCAGGGTGGAGCCGTAATGGGGATTTCTGTAGCGGCCTTGGGGGTTGTCGGCATCGGCATCTTCTTTTTCTTCACAAAAAACATGGAAATCATCAATGGTTTTGCCATGGGTGCCAGTTCTGTGGCTTTGTTTGCCCGTGTAGGTGGAGGAATTTTTACAAAAAGTGCAGATATTGGAGCAGATCTTGTGGGAAAAGTCGAAGCGGGAATCCCAGAAGACGATCCCCGAAATCCTGGCGTGATTGCCGATAACGTCGGTGACAATGTCGGAGATACTGCGGGAATGGGCGCAGACCTTTTTGAATCCTACGTCGGCTCGGTTATTGCTTCTCTTGCTATCGGTGCAACGCTTCAGCAAAGCATCAATCACATGTCTCTTCCGCTGTTATTAATTGTGGTTGGACTTTTGAGTTCTATCATAGGAGTGTTTTCCATCAATTTGCTTAAGAATATCAGTCCCCAATCGGCACTTAGAAATTCTTACTATATCAGCGGACTAATATTCATTGTAGGCTCTTTTTTCTCTATAAAAGGGCTTCTGGGTGATGTTGCGGGACACATGAATATTTTTTGGTCTGTATTGATCGGGATGGTCGCAGGCATCATGATTGGCTTGGAGAGTGAATTCTTCACCTCAGGCCCCCCCGTAAAAAACATCGCTCGAACAGCCCAAACAGGAAGCGCTCCCACACTAATAACCGGATTAGCAGTCGGCTTCCAAAGCACTATTCTTCCCCTCCTAACCATTGCAGCTGCTATTTTTGTATCCTTCAAACTGTATAATCTGTATGGCATCGCCATATCAGCAGTGGGAATGCTGGCAACGATCGGAATCGTTATGTCCACAGATTCATACGGCCCTATCGCAGATAATGCGGGAGGAATCGCAGAAATGACCAATGCGGGTGAAAATATCCGAAAAATTACCGACAAACTTGATTCCTTGGGAAATACAACCGCCGCTATTGGGAAAGGCTTTGCTATTGGCTCTGCGGCGCTCACAGCCTTGGCACTTTTTTCCGCATACCAGGGAACTATAAACAAATACCTCGAACAAGCCGGACAGGAATTGCTCAACATCAGTCTCACCGATGTGGGAACAGTTGTCGGATTGCTGCTGGGAGCACTCATGCCCTTCATCATTGCCTCGCTGACCATGCAGGCTGTAGGCCGCACAGCAAATAAAATGGTGATCGAAATCCGAAGACAATTCAAGGATATCAAGGGATTGATGGAAGGTAAAGAAAAACCGGATTCTGACCGCTGCATCGATATTGTCACCAGAGGAGCGCTATTGGAAATGGTTCTGCCCGGGATTCTGGCTGTTGTCGCCCCCCTTCTTGTCGGTTTTTTGATGGGCCCAGAGGCCCTTGGTGGCTTCCTCGCAGGAGCAACAGCAAGCGGGGTTTTACTCGGTATTTTCATGGCCAACGCAGGAGCTGCATGGGACAATGCCAAAAAATGGATAGAGGAAGGCCATTTTGGAGGGAAAGGAACCGAGGTGCATGCAGCGGCTGTGGTTGGAGATACTGTTGGTGACCCTCTTAAAGACACCGCCGGCCCTTCGATGAATATTTTGATAAAGCTTATGGCTGTTGTTAGTCTTGTGTTTGCCCCACTGATTATGTAGCGGTTTGCTATTCATTTGATATTCTTTTGCATTTCCGATATAATTCCCACTCCTTATTACCCTGATTAATCAGGCGTGGACTATTCACATGCCAAGCCTTCCCGCCCCAACATTAAGGAGGCAGCAAGGAAGTAGCTCCTGAATATGTCATCGGAATTTTTTTTGAATATTTTTGGCTAGATAGAAACAAAATAGGATGAAAGTAAACGTGTGGAACACCATTCTCCAGCTCAGCAGGGAGAGGAGCGTAGAACCTGTTGTCATAGTCAATGCCATAAAAGAATCCTTGAAGGTGGCATCTGCCCAATATTTCTCTCACGATGAAGATATTCATATCCATTTTACTCCTGAGAAAGGCCTTCTGCACGTATTCACTGTCAAAAAGATATGCGAAAATCCAGAGGATGAAACCCATGAGATTTCATTGCAGGCTGCCAGAAAAATAGATCCTGTGGCTGAAATCGGCAAGTGTATTGAAATCGAACTCCCTTCAGAAACTTTGGGACGCATAGCGGCCCAAGCAGCAAAACAGGTCATTTTTCAAAAAGTCCGGGATGCAGAACAAGAAAAAATTTTTAATACATTTACCCCCCGGATTGGAGAAGTCATTACGGGTGTTCTACGAAGGATTGAACCAAACAAAAATATGATTGTCGAAGTGGACAAAACAGAAATTCTTCTTCCCTATCGTGAAAAACTCCCTGAGGAAGAATTCAAAAGAGGCGATAGAGTAAAGGCCGTTATTGTTCAGGTTTTGAAAGAAAATAAAGGTCCTCAAGTTATTATTTCAAGAGCCCATCCCCAATTTCTAAAAAAACTTCTGGAGATAGAAATTCCCGAAATCGCCAACGGAAACATCGTAATGAAAGACATGATCCGCCAGCCTGGAGAAAGAGCCAAAGTCGCCGTCTATACAGAAGAAAAAGATATCGACGCGATTGGAGCATGTATAGGCGTTAAAGGGAATAGAATCCTTGCTATAAGTAAGGAACTCAACGGAGAAAAAATTGATATCATCGAATGGTCAAAAAATCCGCTGGAATACGCAAAGGCCGCATTAAGTCCTGCCAAAATTGAAAAAGTATTCATTTTCAATAAACAAGATAAAAAAATGCAGGCTTTAGTTGCACCGGAGCATCTCTCTCTGGCTATCGGAAAAAAAGGAATAAATGTCAGGCTTGCGTCTAAACTCGTAGGCTGGAAAATAGAAATCAAATAGGTTTATCATGAAAACGCAAAAAAAAGACAAACCCCCGGAAAAGAAGAAAAAAGACTCATCAAAAGCCATTCGCATCTTGGATAGCATGAGCCTTAAAGAGCTTGCCGATAAAACAGGCATAGGCTCGAAGGATATCATCGAAACGCTGACAAAAAAGGGCTTCTCCCTTGGAATCAATGATGTTGTTAGTGAATCCACAGCAAAAATTATATCTGAAAATTTTAAAGTGAAACTCAAAATCTCAACATATGAGGAAGATGTCCGAGAACGGGCTTTCGGCCAAAAAAAGGAACTTGTCTCCAGGCCACCTGTTGTTGCTATTTTGGGACATGTCGATCATGGCAAGACAACGCTCCTGGATGCAATAAGAGAATCTAATATCGTGGAAAAAGAACACGGCGGCATTACCCAGCACATCGGAGCATACAGAGTGTTGCATGATAACAGACCTATCACGTTTATCGATACACCCGGCCATGAAGCATTCACACAATTGAGAGTGCGGGGAGCAAATCTAACAGATATCGTCATTCTGGTAGTCGCCGCCGATGATGGAGTGATGCCTCAAACAAAAGAAGCTATCAATCATGCCAAAGCTGCAGATGTGCCGATTATCGTGGCCATCAATAAGATCGACAAAAAGGATGCGGACACCGAAAAAGTCAAACAGCAACTCTCAAAAGAAGGTCTTCTGGTTGAGGACTGGGGGGGTGACATTGTGAGTGTAGAAATCTCCGCCAAGGAGAAAATACACCTGGATGAACTCCTTGAGATGATTCTCCTGCTTAGCGATATGATTGAACTTAAAGCAAATCCATCCATAGAAGCTCAAGGGATTGTCCTCGAGGCTCGTTTGGATGCGACAAAAGGCCCTGTGGCAACGGTCATCATTCTTCATGGGACACTCAAACAGGGAGAATCTTTCATTTCTGGGAATACTTTCGGGAAAGCCAGAGCCTTATTCGATGAACATGGTAAACCGATGAAGAGTACAGGTCTCTCTGTTCCAGTTGAAGTTTTGGGTTTTGCCGACGTTCCTTCTGCCGGAGATGTTTTCCAAGTCATTCCCGATCCTGAAAAAGCGAAAAAAATATCGCAAATACGGAGATCCCAGATAGAAAAAAAGGAAACACCTGAACCAGAACATCTTACGCTGGACCAGCTTTTTAAAAAACTCGAAGAAGGAGAGGTCAAAGAATTAGCCCTCATAATCAGAGCAGATGTCCAGGGATCTGTCGAAGTTCTGTCTGACGTTCTTCCATCCTTGAGTACGGAAGAGGTCAAAATAAAAATTGTTCACTCTGCCACGGGAAATATCACCGAAACAGATGTACTCCTGGCCTCTGCTTCAAATGCTATTATCCTGGGTTACAACACCAAGGTTTCTCAAAAAATACTGGACATGGCCAAAGAAGAAAACGTGGAAATCCGAAGCTACAATATTATTTATCAATTGACAAAAGACGTCAAGGATGCCCTCAGCGGCCTCCTGGAACCCATTCAAAAAGAAGTTTATTTAGGCCGGGCAGAGATTAAAAGAATATTCCGAGTTCCAAAAGTCGGTTCTATTGCTGGATGCCTGGTCATCGATGGCCAAATCAACAGGAATGCTCAAGTGAGAATCATAAGGGGTGAAGAAGTTGTCCATCAGGGAAAGATATCCTCTCTTAAACATATCAAAGAGAATGTGACAGAGCTAAAAAAGGGTTACGAATGTGGGATCGGGATTGAATCATTCAGGGATATCCAAGAAGGAGATATCATCGAAGCTTATAAAACAGAATTGGAATCCCGAAAATAATATGAAACTCTTTATTTCGCGATGATTATCGGACTGTTAGTTTTTGAAATTTACCTCCCATATTCTCATTCTTTGAAAGAAAAAAGAAAAACGATCAATAGAATCAAAGACAGGATGAAAAAAAAATTCAATATCGCTTTTGCCGAACTGGAATACCTGAACAAATGGCAGCGATCCAGAATCGGATTAGTAACCTTAAATACTCAGAAAAGAATGATTGAAAAAATATTCCATAAAATCATTATTGAAATTGAAGAAAGCATAGAAGGGGAAATCCTTCAGAAGGATATTTGTTATTTTTAATCTTGTTAACTAGCCTGAATTATTCATAAACATGATTTTTTTTACTGGGATTTAATACTATATACATTGAAATCAGGGACATGTACCGGAAATTTAAGGGACACGTTACCGATTTTAAAAAAATCGGTACATGTCCCGAATTTCCGGTAACGTGTCCCTTGATTTTAAGTTCGCACATGAATAATTCAGGGTAACCTGGATAATTTATGAATTATCCAGGTTAGCATGATTTAGTGTTAAATGCATGGACATCAGTCAAACAGTTGACTTTGCTG
>CAZOJY010000047.1:0-24126 GCA_964580235.1 uncultured Eubacteriales bacterium
ATCCAGGTTCTTGAAGGAGAGTTATTTGAGGACTTTGAGGTATTCGTCGATTTTGTTTTTTATTTCTTTATCTGTGACGTTGGGATAAATTTTCTCGAACAAGGATTTGGCCTCTGCGCGCCTGTCACTCTTGAAATACGCCACTGCCAGGTTATAGCTAAGATTAACATCATCCGGAGCAATATTTAATGCCTTTTCGTAGCTGTGGATGGCTTCACTAATTTGTCCAAGCCTTTCGAGCAATACACCACGAAGGTTGAGGGCCATGATCATCCGATCATTTTTTTCTATGGCTTGGTTCACAAATTCGAGGGCCTCCGCGTCTTTACCTTGTGCTAAGTACAATCTGGCCAGATTATATAAGGGGAGTTCCCTTGAAAGGTAAGTCTCATCAGACATAGCTTTCTTGAATTCTGCTTCCGCTTTGTCCAAATAACCCAATTCCTGGTAAACGGAACCGAGATAATTGCGGGCTTCTGTAAATTCTGGATTTACCGCCAAACATTTCTCAAAGTATCCTACGGCTTTTTGGAATTCCCCCTTCATAAAATGAGTGAGGCCGAGGGCGTTCAAAGCCAGGTCAAAGTTGGGCTTTAGGGAGAGGGATTTGTTGAAGTAGGTGATGGCTTCATCATGCTTTCCGTTCTGGAGATAGACCAAGCCCACATTGTATTGGTATTGAGGGTCTTTGGCCCTCTGTTTTTCAAGCCTTTTTTGGCTCGAAGCACAAACAATCAGGCTTAAAGAGACGATCAATAGAACCGGTATTTTATATTTCATTATTTTCTCCCCTTAAGGTTTTGTATTCGTCTTTTAATTCCCTCGACATCAAATCGCGGAAGGCCTCTTTTGGATCTTTGCCCTGATAGAGAATGTGATAGACCTGTTCACAAATCGGCATTTCCACTTTCTCCCTCTGGGACAACTGGTACACAGACAGGGTCGTTGTGATACCTTCGGCGACCATTTTCATCCCCGATACAATTTCTTCCAGGGTTTTTCCTTTTCCCAATTCACTCCCGACATAACGATTCCGGCTGAGCTTTCCGGTGCAGGTAAGAACGAGGTCTCCAATACCCGCAAGGCCTGCATAAGTTTCCTTTCTTGCACCGAGAGAGATTCCCAGACGCGTCATTTCTGCAAGGCCTCTGGTGACTAACCCTGCCATGGAATTGCTGCCAAATCCAAAACTGTCAGAGATACCTGCGGCGATTGCGATGACGTTTTTGCAGGCTCCAGCTAATTCGACTCCTATGATATCATCAGAACTGTATGCGCGAAAATACAAACTGGAGACGAGAGTTTGTATTATTTTTGCCAGTTCAAGATTTTTTGAGGATATGACCACTGCCGTCGGGTGGGATTCTGCCACTTCTCGTGCAAAACTTGGCCCTGATAGGACGGATATCCGAGATTGGATGGCCGAAGAAAAAACCTCCTCCATGATTTCGCTCATTCTCTTTAAAGATCTTTCTTCAATTCCTTTAGTTAAGCTGACGAAGGATTGTTCAGGAGTAAGATGAGAGACAATTTTTGTATAGAGTGAGCGGCAAAACCTTGATGGCACAGCAATGAATATAACCTCTGCCCCCTCCATGGCTTCCTTCAAATCAAGAGAGAAGGAGACTGTGGAAGGAAACGCGACTTTTGGAAGGAAAGTTCTGTTTTCTCCTGTGTCGAGAATTTCCTCATAAATCTCTCTTTCTCTGATCCAGAGGGTTGTATCCATCTCCAACCGTCCCAAATGAATGGCCATGGAACTTCCCCACGAACCCCCTCCAATAATGCAGACTTTTTTCACCATTTTCCCCCCAATTTTCTTTCTTTTCCTCGGACAAGCCTTTGGATATTCCCTCCATGTCTCAGAGTAATTAACAGAAAAATGGCGATGCTTAAGATGGTAATCCCGAATTCGTCTTGTATAAGGTAAATTGAAACCGGCAGACTCAACATCGCAAGGACGGAACCAATAGAAACATAACGAGTTAGGATAATGATGATTAAAAATACCCCGATTCCGATGAGAAGGGGTTTTAGAGCCAATACCAAATACACCCCAACCGCTGTGGCAACTCCTTTCCCCCCTCTCAGTTTGATGTAGATCGGGAAACAGTGACCCAGCACAGTGAGAAATCCACAGATAAGGGCAAATCTTTTATCTGGGAAAAGTCTCAAGGCAAAAAACACCGGCAAAAATCCCTTCAGGACATCCATGAAAATCACAGGAATAGCAAAGGTCCATCCTTTTAGACGGAGCATATTCGTGGCGCCGATGCTGTGGCTTCCAAAGCTGCGGATGTCCTTTTCCTCACTAAGGAAATACAGGATGTATCCCGTGGGAATGGAGCCAAAGAGATAGGAAAACAGGGCAAACAATATCTTCATTCCAGCCAATGTTCCGATAGTATGGTATATTCAGCTCCTGAGGGTTTAAGTGTGCTCTTGAAAAGAGTTAGCCTATCTACAGACATTATCCCAAAATCGGAGGTTTTGTATTCGCTGAGCGTTTTGATTACAGGTTGGAGGTTTTGAAGCCCCTTAACGCGACCTAGAGTAAGATGAGGATGGAAATTTCTTTTCTCCTTTGGAAAACGGATTTTATGGAGCTCATTTTCCACCCGGGTTTGGATATTTTTAAGGTTTTCGTTTTTTTCGATTCCAATCCACACAATCCGGGGAATTCGTGCTCCTGAAGGGAAAGTGCCTGTTCCTTTGAGATGGAGTGGGAAAGGGGAAGAATCTGCAGCAATATCCCCAAGCACAGATTCCACCTCCGTGATTTTACTCTCCCCGACCTCCCCTAAAAACTTTAAAGTCAAATGCATACCTTGAGATTTGATCCACCGGATGTTTGTGTTACTCGTGTTTAATTTTTGGATGAGTGCAGAAAGGATGTTTTTAATCTTTGTGTCCAGCTCAATTGCCACGAATGTTCTCATTCTTTGCCCAGGTCTGAAAGAAATTGACGCAGCATATCCAAAGCTTTCTGGGTCGATTGAAATTTTATCGCATTCCGGTTACCTAAAAAAAGGTTTTTTTTAACCAAAACACCTTGATTGTAGGCTAACGCAGTATAAACAAGGCCAACGGGCTTTTCTTTTGTTCCGCCCGATGGTCCTGCAATGCCTGTGATGGACAATCCGTAGGTTGCATCTGCGCTCACTCTGATTCCTGTTGCCATTGCCTGAGCAACTTGGGGGCTGACAGCTCCATGAGATTCGATTATCTCTGAAGGGACGCCTAATAAATTTATTTTCGCTTGGTTGCTGTATGCCAAAATTCCTTGACAAAAATAGCCAGAGCTCCCTGGAACATTGGTGATGCGGTGGCCAAGCAAGCCTCCTGTGCAAGATTCCGCCACAGCCAAAGTTTGACGTTTTTTTTTAAGAAATTTTCCTACGACTTCCTCGAGTTCTTCTCCTTCTGTCGTATAAAAGGCTTTTTTGATAACATCACAAATCAGCTTTATGGCCCTGTCGACTTTTTGTTTTGCTTGAGAAAGGCTTCTATCAGAGATGCTTTTGAGATGGATTTCGATCTGGCCGGGCTGAGCCAGAGTCGTGAGCTGGACATCTGGAATTTGCGGATAAATGTCAACAAGCCTGCTTTCGATTTTCGATTCTGTAAGCCCAGTCGTTTTGATCACCCGCCGGTAAATGTAATTTTTTTGGAAGGCTTGCAGCCGGGGCCAGACATAATTTTCGAACATAGGCCTGATCTCATGAGGAGGCCCTGGCAGAAGAATAACAATTTTCGAGCCCGATTCGACCCAGAGTCCGGGAGCCGTGCCTTTTATATTGATCAACACAACAGAATCCTTGATAATGTAGGCCTGTTTTTTGTTGATGGCTGGCATTTTCATTTGACGGCGGTCAAACCTTCCGGCAATAGTTTTTAACAGATCTTTTCTAAAAACGAGTTTCCTGCCTAAAACAGAAGCCAAGGCTTCTCGAGTTCTGTCGTCTTTTGTGGGTCCGAGTCCCCCAATGGCAATCACAAAGTCTGTTCGCTCGATAGCTTGCTTGAAAGCCAGACAGAGATCATCCCATTGATCTCCCACGATCGTTTTGAAATGGATGTCCAGTCCCAAATCATTCAGCCTTTTTGTTAAAAAAAGGGAATTTGTATCTTGAAAGTGAGGAGTGAGCAGCTCAGATCCCACCGCAAGGATTTCGATTTTCCAATTTTTCGTATATTTCATGTTAACAGCAAGGAGAGGTTGATCAGGATACCCGCAAAAATCGCAGCAACAAGGTCATCGAGCATAATTCCGAACCCGCCTGGAAATGTCTCGACTTTTTTGATCGGAAATGGCTTTACAATATCAAAAAAGCGGAAAAGTACAAAACTTGCTGCACAAAGTGTCCACTGTGGGCTGAGAAGGAAGAGTGCCATTAACTGTCCTGCTGCTTCGTCAATGACAACTGTTCGTGGGTCCTCCTTTTTCAACATCCGAGAATACACCTCTGACACTAATGTGCCCGTGATGAAAAGCACTAGGAATAAAAAGAGGTAGAGAGGCCAACTCAATCTGTGAAGAAAAAATTTGTACAAGAGGACGATGATTCCACTGGTGAGGGTTCCTGGGGCCACAGGAAAATAACCCGCTCCAAAAAATGTTGCAGTGATTTTTGCAAATGATTTCATACCATCAGGTTTCCGTATAAATCATATACATCCCTATCAATGATTTCAACTTTCTGGATTGTGTTAAAAACCTCCGTGTGTCTTTCGTTGAAAGTTATGAATATGACCCCGTCCACTTCAGGAGCCTGGAATTGTCCTCTTCCGACCATCAGATTTTGGTCTTGTTTTAATGTTCCCACGATGAGGACGTCGAAGATATGGGAAAGATATTTTTTATTATTTGCGTAGGATATTTCTGCCTGAATGTCCATGATACTTTTTTTCCGTCTCCGTTTGACACTTTCTTTTACAGGATTGCCGAGTTTAAAGCCGCCTGTCCCTTTCTCCGGGGAATAGGTGAAAACACCGAGGTGATCGAATCTGGCCTGTGTGACGAAGGTCTTCAGATCGCGAAATTCTTGTTTCCCCTCTCCTGGGAACCCGACGACCAAGGATGTCCTGATGGCAATGTCAGGGATTTTTTTTCTTATGTGTTCCAACAATTTCAGGGATCTTTTTCCATCCATTCCTCTATTCATGCGTTTTGTAAGGGAAGGATGTGAATGCTGAAATGGAATATCCAAATAGGAGCAGATTTTTTCTTCATGCATTAAATCCAAAAGAGGATCTGTGATCTCCTCTGGATAGCTATACAGGATTCGAATCCATTTCAGACCATCGATGGCTAAGAGTTTTTTGAGCAAAAGAACAAGTCCACCCTTCATCTGGAGGTCGTGTCCGTAATAAGTTGTATCCTGTGATACAAGATTGATTTCTTGAATGCCTTTGGATACAAGCTTACGAACCTCCTCAACGATGGAAGAAATTTGCCGGGATTGATAGGGCCCTTTGATCAACGGGATGGCACAGAAGGAACATTGGTGCGAGCACCCTTCTGATATTTTAATGTAGGCCCAGGAAGGAGGCGTGGAAAGAATCCGGGGGAAGGTGTGATCGTACAAAAAACACTCCTGTGTGCTCATGTAGGGTTTTCCTTCGATAATTTGCCCGATTTTGTCGAAGTCCGTCACTCCTGTCCATGCATCGACTTCCGGATATGTTTTCTGAAGGCTATTTTGACTTCTCTGGACGAAACAGCCGGAAACGATGATTTTTTTATTTTGTGTTTTCTTTTTTTCCCGGACAGCTTTTTCTATGACTTTGTTAGCCTCTTTGCGGGCAGAATGGATAAAACCACAGGTGTTGATAATGATGATGTCCGCCACATCGAATTCATTGACCAAGTCATATTTCTGTTTGGCCAAAATGCCGAGCATGACTTCGCTGTCGACGAGATTTTTTGCGCATCCAAGGCTGACCAATACGACCTTTTTCATCTTCCCTTCATTGTAAATTCACCGCCAAAAAGAGTAAAGGGATAAAGAAGCATTCAACCTGTATGACAGTTTCTTAACCATGGTTGAGGAGGGACAAAGAATATACCAAGTTAGGGATAGATTTTGTACAGCAGTCGGGGAAAGGGG
Source organism: uncultured Eubacteriales bacterium (assembly GCA_964580235.1). Lineage (GTDB taxonomy): Bacteria > Acidobacteriota > Aminicenantia > Aminicenantales > Aminicenantaceae. Next base: position 6,111 of record CAZOJY010000047.1, read on the forward strand.
ATGGCCTCACGGATGTGCTTGATTTTGCAGATCCAGGATAAAGTTCTCTCCAGGCCTAAACCAAATCCTGAATGGGGAACGGATCCGAATTTCCGGAGATCCAGGTACCATTCATAGGCATCACGCGGTAGGTTATGCTCTTTGACGCGTTTTTCCAGCAGGGCAAGGTCATGGATCCGCTGTCCGCCTCCGATGAGTTCTCCAAATCCCTCAGAGGCAAACACATCCACACCCAGGACTAAATCAGGGTTTTCCTCATCCGGCTGCATGTAAAAGGCCTTTATCTTTGCTGGAAAATGGGTGACACAGACTGGCGTATCATAGATTTCAGAGAGAATGCTTTCTTCAGGAGCTCCAAAATCATCTCCCCATTGGATTTTTGATCCTTTTTCCAGCAATTTAGGAAGAATTTCGTCATATGTAATGCGGTGAAAAGGTTTTTTCACGTCTTCCAGAGGGGCTGTCTCTCTTTCCAGGATTTTAAGCTCTTCCTTCCGGGTTTCCAGGATACGCGCGATGATAGATATGATCAGATCTTCAGCCAGCTCGGTGATTTCGGCCAGAGTAGCGAAAGCCACTTCCGGCTCGACCATCCAAAATTCGATTAGGTGTTTCCGTGTTTTGGATTTTTCCGCCCGGAATGTCGGTCCAAAACAGTAGACTTTGCCAAAGGCCATGGCTGTGGCCTCGTTATAGAGCTGCCCACTCTGACTCAAGTAGGCCTTCTGGTCGAAGTATTCGGTTTCGAAAAGGGTAGTTGTTCCTTCACAGGCGCTTGGTGTCAGAATTGGCGTATCAAGGTTTCGAAAGCCCCTGGTGTCAAAAAAATCACGGATCGCTTTAATGAGTTCGGCTCTTATCTGGAGAACAGCATGCTGTTTCTGTGACCGCAGCCATAGATGACGGTGTTCCATCAAAAAAGGAATCCCGTGTTCCTTTGGGGTGATCGGGTATTCCGATGCGATCTGGATGATATCTATATCCGTTACGCCCAACTCATAGCCGCCGGGTGCTCTTTTGTCCTCTTTCACAACACCACGGACGATGAGGGAAGACTCCTGGGTGAGCAGGCCGAATTTTTTGAAAAGCGGGTGATCCTTATCTGAACTGTAAAACGTTCCTTGAATAATGCCTGTCCCGTCCCGGACAATAAGAAACCGGATCTTTCCGCTGGAACGTTTGTTATAGACCCATCCTCTTATTTCGACTTCTTTGTCCTTAAAACCAGCGATATCTTCAATATAAGCCCATTTCATGATGTCCTGATTATAATGAATTCGACAGGGAGGGTCAATCTTTTGGTGAAATGTGTATCCAGATCTTACGGATGAGATAATCTTGTAGACTTATTTTCCGAACAACTGAAATAAGTAGCGGCCAGAGCCAATTTCTATGATGATATATTCCTTGGTTTCTTTGACCATCGAAATGCCTTCTATTCCTGTCAGAAATTTTTGCCCGTCATATATCTGTTTTCCGTTTTCTTTAAGCTTGATATCCTCCCAGCCAAACTTGGGAAGGCGAATTTCTGCTTGTGCATTTACAGGGATGCTCACTTCCAGAATTATGTTCCGGTCGCTTTTTGTCCAGATGCTGCTGATCGTCCCTCTAGGAGTGTGGATAGTTCCAGAGACGTATCTCAGGTCGCGGACCATCTGCGGCTGGATGAGAATTTTCGCGAAACCCGCTGAATCTTCCTGCTGGTTGATTCCAGCCAAAGCATGATAGAGCCAGGCTCCCACACTCCCAAACATCGGATGGTTGTGCGAATTCATCGATGGACCTGTCTTGAGCTGCCAGAGCTCCCATAAGGTGGTAGCGCCGTTGGCGATCATGTATCCCCAGCTTGGGTAGCTAGTTTGTGCGGCAAGTTCGTAGGCTAGGTCGCTGGAATTGAATTTAGTAAGAACTTCCATCAAATACTTTGTGCCGATAATGCCTGTAGTCAGGTGAGTGTTGTTTTTATACAGGATGCTGTTTCTTAAGTTTCCAAAAACAGGACCGATCTCATCATCCGGGACGATATCCAGATACAGGGGTAGAATGTTACTGGTTTGGGTGCCGTTGGCATAGTTTTTGGTTTCCGCATCATAGTATTTTTTGTGAAAAGCTTTTTTTATTTTTTCTGCCAAGTCCGCATACGTTTTTATTTCAGCATCATATCCGAGAATTTTGGCCATTTTCATCAAAATAACAGCGTCGTAATAATAATAAAAAGACGATACAAAATTCCCAGGAGTATTCTCTATGGCAACCCAATCGCCGTAATAACTGTAATCCAAAAGATCATTTTTAGCTTTGGATCGCAGAAATTCCACATAGTTTTTCAGTCCTTCATACTGATCTCTCAAAAGGTCCTCATCTCCATAATAGCGGAACATGTACCAGCAGAGCAGGGGATAGGCTGCTCCCCAGGCCGGGTCGGCCGGGCGATGTCCCCATATATGGGGGACTGTATCGGTAAGGGAGCCTTTTTTGTCCTGAATATCCTGTATATCCCGGATGAATTTTGTGTAAAATGCGCCCATCTCGAAATTCATCATAGCCTCTTCTGCCGTGAGATGAGCATCCGCCAGCCATCCCATGCGCTCATCTCTCTGATTGCAGTCGGTCGGGATGCTGTGGAGGTTGGTCTTCTGACTCCATACGATAAGCCGCTGCAACTTATTCAGAATAGGTTTGGAACAGGAGAAATTGCCGATCTGATTGACCGCAGAATGGACTACATTGCCCCGGACCGTCTCTAAGGTCGGGACGCCAGGGAATCCTGTTAATTCCAAAAACCGGAATCCGTGGTAGGTGAAACGGGGTGCGTATGTCTCTTCACCTTCCCCCTTTAAAATATAGATGTCTTCTGCCCGCGCTGAGCGCAGATTTTCCTGGTTGATCATGCCGTTTGGGTATAGGAGTTCGGCATACCTGAGGTGGACTTCGGTTCCCCGGGGCCCGGACACACGGAGCTTGACCCATCCGCTGAAGTTTTGGCCCATATCGAAGACATATACTCCTTTTTTTGGATTTGTCATTTCCAGGGGAACAATTGTATCCATGACTTGGATGGGAGGAATCATCTGTGCCCGGAGTTTCCCTTTTGGAACGATTCCGGTCTCCACCGCTGTCCATGTCCTGTCGTCAAATCCCGGGCTGTCCCAACCAGGTGTTTCCAGCCGGGCATCATAGACCTCCCCATTGTATATACTGTCTTGAACGATCGGTCCATCTGTCTGCAGCCAGGATGAATCAGTGAATACAGATATTTTTTCCCCTCCCTCCAGCTCGATGTTGAGTTGAAGAATCAGCAGCCGAACAGGATTCCATCCTTTTCCTATTATCACTCCGAGAGCGTTTTCTCCTTTCCGTAGCAGTTGTGTTATGTTATATGTGGAATAAAGAATCCTTTTCTCGTAAGTCGTATAGCCGGGATCGAGCACATTATTCCCGACTTTTTGACCGTTCAGCCGCAATTCATAGTACCCAAGGCCGCACACATGGACGCGACTGCGTTTAACATCGCCGCTGATGAAAAATTCTTTGCGAAGCTGATTTTTTCCCCCAATCCATTCTCCCTTCCAATCATCGGGATTATACAGACCGGTATCGAACCTGGTTACTTGACTGTAGGGACTCGGGACATCATGATTATCCCAGTATCTCACCTTCCAGAAGTACGTGTGATCACTCTCAAGAGGATTGCCGTTAAAAGCCACATGGAGGGATCGATCGGATAAAACTTTGTGCGAATCCCAAACGTCCGCGTCTTCAGCAGAAGGACTTGACGATACAACCACCTGGTAGGCTGTTTGGATTTGTCCGCGTTCACGGTGCTTCAGCATCCATGAAAATCTCGGTTTTTCCTCATCCATTCCGATCGGATTCTTTAAATATTCACAGCGTAAATTCTCTGGGGGGTACGGACTGCTGAATTCCTCTGAGGCCTCTGCAGGACAGGGGCGAAAAACAAGAATGGATGCTGCCATCATGATAATTGTCCAAAACCGAGCAAACATATTAGCCTCCTGTTTTTCCCTACGTCTGGGATTGTAAGCAAGATTGTAGAAAACTTCAATAGACCTTTTGCGTTGGATAACTGTTTTTCCTATTACCCGCTCCTCTTTGGTTATGCGCCGGATCCGCAGGGATATAGGGCATTAAACAGCTGCTGGACAAATATTTTGCAGAATTTAAAAAATAAGGCGGCTGTGTCGGGTGGATACAATAACCAAAGAAGAAGTACTAACGAAAATCAGGGGGAAGGGAATTTTCCTAACACATCACTGGAGCTGTGCACCTTAATGTCTTTGCATACCTGGCCGGCTTTCCCGTTGAGGAAAGCTGAATTTGGTTTGACCTGCCAAAGCACCTGTTGTATATATGGGCAAGGCTGTTTTTATCTTGGAAAATGGAGGCGCGTCAAAATGAGAATACAGTTGAAGTTATGCTGGATCACAATGTCCCTTGTCTTTTTGTATGGGGGCTGTCACTATGCCCAAAATCCTGTGAATCTATACGGCGATAAGGTGGATCTGGAATTGCTCGAAGGGCAGTGGAAAGGCGATTATTTCAGCAAGGATACAGGAAGGAGCGGTATCATCGAATTCACATTGACGGCCGAACAAGATAAAGCTTTTGGCGACGTTTTGATGATTCCGCGCGGTTCAAAGGATCCATATCATCCTGTGGGCTTCAAGGATAAGGCTGAAGCCGATCCACAGTTTCCTGAACTTTTGACCATAAATTTTGTAGAAGTTGAGGGTGGAAAGATTAAGGGAGAGTTAACTCCATACTGGGACCCTGAGATGCAGCGCCGCCTTATTACCACTTTTGAAGGGGTGTTGAGAGGCGATGCCATAGAAGGAACGTTTGAATCCCGGATTGAACAATCTCCAATATATTTTTATGGTCAATGGAAGGTTTTGCGCAAAAAGAAGTAACAAAATCGATGGCTGAACCACAATCCTTTACTTTCGTGAAGCTGATCTGTGGAATCATTGCACCTGATGAAAATATCATTCATAGAGGTGAGGAGAAACTTGCTCAGGTTTTTGGGATCCTCGATCTGAAAAGCCCATTGTTTTTTTTTGATTTTACTGATTATTACGAGAAACAGATGGGAAAAAATTTGAAAAGGAAATTTGTGAGTTTTGAGAAACTGATTAAGCCAGAAACTCTGAGCTCGATAAAACATAAGACGAATCGATTGGAGGAGGAAATCCGGGAAGAGCTCAAATCAACTCATAGGATAATTAATCTCGATCCGGGATTCTTGAAAGCCTCTTCCTTAGTCATGGCCACGGCTAAAGATTTCGCGCACCGCGTCCCGCTCCAAGATGGGATTTACGCCCATTTAGAATTCCTGTTTGGGAAGGACGAGGTACGGACGCTGGACTGGACTTATCCTGACTTTAAAAGCAAAGATTATCAGAAATATTTTTGCGATGTCCGCAGGCTGTATCTTTCCCAACTTAAAAAAGAAACCTCCAGATAAGTCTCTTTGCTGAGACTTTCTGAAACCTGAATTATTAAAAACCGGCCCCACCCAAAAAATATTGGTTCGCCTGAAGTCAATAGTATGTTAGCAGCTCATGTGTCGTCGATGTCAAGCGCTGAGATCTCTCTTAATTTCTTCACGATTTCAGGAAGTTCCCGGAGCACAATATGGATGTCCTCTCCTTTGGTAAAACGGCCCAATGACATGCGGATGGAGGATCTGGCCATTTCCGGCCGAAGCCCTATCGCACTCAAGACATGGGAGGCTTCTTCAGAATCTTCGCTGCAGGCAGACCCTGTAGACACATAGATGTCTTTTGTGGCCAATGACAAAAGGATGGCCTCAGCTTCCAATCCATAAAAAGAGAAATTCAACGTTCCCTTTATCCTTTCCTTCTCATGCCCATTGAATTTTGCTTTTGGAATTGTTTCCGCAATGCCGCGCTTCAATATGTCGGCCAGTTTTTCGATTCTTTTTTTGTCCTTGTCTCCTTTTTCGAGGAGAATTTGGACTGCTTCTCCAAATCCCACAATACCGATGGTATTTTCTGTCCCAGCCCGCATCAACCTTTCTTGGTGTCCTCCGTATATGAGGGGCATGATAGGGGTTCCCTTGCGGATGTACAGGGCTCCGATCCCTTTTGGGCCGTAAATTTTATGGGAAGAAACAGAAAGAAGGTCCACGCCGAGTTTGTCCACGTTAACATCGATTTTGCCAAAACTCTGAACCGCGTCTGTATGAACAAGAATGCCCTTTTCCTTCGCCAAATTCACAATGTCTTGGATGGGCTGAATGGTTCCCAATTCATTATTGGCATGCATAATGGAGATGAGAGCCGTTTTCCGGCTTAATGCTGCTTTTAAACGGTAAATGTCGATCAATCCATATTGATCAACTGGCACAAATGTGACTTTTACTCCTTTTCTCTCGAGATAATTGGCTGTTTCAATCACTGCAGGGTGTTCGATGGCAGATGTGACAAATTCATTTTTTTCTGGCATCGCATCCATAACCCCACGGATTGCGAAGTTGTCGGCCTCTGTCCCCGAACCCGTGAAGATGATCTCTGTCCGTTTTGCTCCCAAAGCTTTGGCGATTATATCCCGCGATTTTGTGACAATTTCCTTGACTTCTCTTCCGATCGGGTAGATCGATGAGGGATTTCCAAAATGTTCTCTCAGAAATTCCGTCATTTTTATCTGAACTCTGGGATCCAGAGGAGTTGTTGCATTGTTATCGAGATAAATCATCTTCCATCCTCCTCCTCAAGACTTTTTTGTCTTTCCCCTTGTTAACCTGTTACGTATTTTTCTACAATACTGACCACTTCAAAGCCTGCCCTTTTCTGGCCCTCTTTGGCTGCTGCTCCGATATGAGGAGTTGCTATCACATTCGGATGATCGATCAGCGAATATTCTTCAGGAGGTTCTTTTTCAAAAACATCAACACCGGCTGCTCTAACCTTTCCTGATTCCAGTGCCATAAGCAGTGCCTTTTCATCCACTGTCCCTCCGCGGGATGCATTGACCAAAATTACGCCCTCCTTCATTTTTGCAAATTCTGCATCACTGAGAATGTGTTTTGTTTGTTCATTCAACGGCAAATGAAGAGAAATTACATCGGATTGAGCCAGAAGCTCATCTAAACCAATCTGTTTGAGTTCCAAATTTGTCTGGATTTCGATAATATCATAGGCTAGAATCCTCATTCCAAAGGCTAAAGCCAGCCGGGCCACTTCCAATCCGATCCTTCCGCTGCCGATAATGCCCAGAGTTTTTTGCAACAATTCCGTGCCCGAAAGAGCCTTTTTTTCCCACTTGTGGGCCTTCATCGACAGATTGGCCTTGCCATGGTTGCGCACGGATGCCAGCATCAACCCCAATGTGTGCTCGGCAACCGAGGTTGTCGTGGCTGCTGGTGTGTTGTTTACCTGGATTCCTTTTTCTTTAGCTGCCACACAGTCAATATTATCAAGGCCAATTCCGGCCCTAACGACGAGTTCGAGGTGGGATGCAGCTTGAATGACATTCCTTGTAATTTTGGTCGCTCCTCTAACAACAGCGATATGGAATTCAGGGATGGTTTGCATGAGCTCTTGTTCGTTCATCCCGGTTTTTATCGTAATATCCACTTCAGGAAGGGATTTTAGCTTTTCAAGAGCGTCGGGATTCATAGGGTCGGAGACGAGCACTTTTTTCATTCCCATTTCTCCTTCAAAACGTCTTCGGCGGCTTTGATGGCTTGCCCGCTCTCAAACTCGTACCCGAGTTCCGACATTGCCATTTCCATCGCACTCAGGGCTGTGATGACATCAAAACCCCCCATATACCCAAGATGGGCAATGCGGAAAAACTCTCCTTTGTGCGGGTCTTGGGCTCCAGCGATATAAGCTCCGTATTTGCTTTGCATTAACTTGACGAACTGGACGCCATCGATCCCATCTGGAATCCTGACAGCGGTTAAGATATCTCCGGGCCTTTTCGACAGGAGCTCCAATCCGACTGCCTGCACAGCCGCGCGGGTTGCTTCTCCGAGAATGTGATGGTGCTTGAATAGATTCTCAAGCCCCATGGATCGGATGATCTCCAGGGCCTTTTTCTGCTGTATGATCAAAGTGATTGCAGGTGTCCAGGGGGTTGTCCGTTTTCCGATGCTTTTCTTAGCGGCCTTTGCGTCAAAATAGAACTTAGGCAGCGTGGCCTTTTCTACCAGCTCCCATGCTTTGGGACTGAAGGCCAGATAACCCAGTCCCGGGGGAATCATGAATGACTTTTGAGATCCAGATACCATAATATCGACCTTCCAGTCGTCCATGGGACAGGGGGTTGCCCCTAATCCAGAGATGCCGTCCACCACGAGTATTGTTTGCGTTTCAGCCACGACTTTGCCGAAACCATGAATATCATACACCGTTCCCGAGGAAGTTTCAGAAAGGGTGGCAAAAACCGCTTTGGTGTCGGGCTGAGTCTTCAATTTATCTGCTAGTTGTTCTTTGGCAAATGGCTCTCCCCATTTGAGTTCAATCTCATTTACCTCGACTCCATATGCCCGGCAAATTTTCCCCCACCGTTCCCCAAATTTTCCTCCGTTTAGAGTGATGACCTTGTCCTCTGGGCAAAGCGTGTTGACAACTGCTGCCTCCATGGCCCCGGTTCCGGATGATGTCAGAATGAAAACATCCTGCTCCGTCTGAAAGACATACTTCAAACCTTCCGTGGTTTCCATGAAGATGTTTGAAAACTCAGGTGTCCGATGGTGGATGATAGGTTCTGCAGCTGCAGAAAGGACTTTCTCCGGAACGGGTGTGGGACCCGGAGAAAGAAGATAATACTTTTTAATCATATGAATTCTCCTTTGATGGCATTTTTTAGGAATATCAAGCGCATCGAATTGCCGGCTGTTTTCTATGTCCTGAATATTCGGATTAATTTTATTATAACAATTAAAAGTAGCAAAAATATTAGGAACAGTCAATCAGAGTTGAAGCATGAGTTCGGTGAATAACGCCGTTCGCTGCACAAGAGAAGGCAGGAGGAGATGTTCGTTTTCAGAATGTATGCCTTCTCCCTCCGGGCCCAATCCGTCTATCGTAGGGATTCCCAGGCTTGACGCGATTGAAGCATCTGATCCGCCTCCTGTTTTTCCTGCCTCAAGAGACATATTTAGAGTGGAATCGGCAATATCGCGAATTTGGGAAAGGAGAGCGAGTGAGGCTTCTGTTTTTTCCATAGGAGGAGTGGAGCTTTCGATGAAAAAGCGTATTTTGGCGCCGGAAACAAAAGGGGTTAATTGCTTTAAGGTGTCCAAAATCTTTTGCCTGTGGGCATTTGTCCAGAATCTCATATCCAGTGTGGCAGAGGCTTTATCTGCAACAATGTTCGCTTTTTCTCCACCACTTATCATCCCGATGCTGAACGTTGTCCCTTTTGTCCGCCGCAGCTTTTTCAGCGCTTGCAGCTGGTCTATAAGCTCCTCGATGGCATTTATGCCGTAATCTGGTGTCCCTGCATGTGCGGATTTTCCCATGACCTCAAGCCGGACGACCAAACGCCCCTTCCTCTGTATCTTCAATGCTCCTCCTGGGATTGCGGGCTCTAGGCATAAAACACACTCAGATTTTCGCGCCAATTTCCGAATAATTTCATAGGAGGAATCCTTACCGATTTCTTCGGCTGAGTTGATAAATACGACGATATTCTTTTGGGGTTCGAGATTCAGCTCATGAAGCGTTTTTAGGGCGTAGAGGGCTATAACAAGCCCCGCCTTCATATCCAAAACTCCTGGGCCGAATATCTTTTGACCGCTTAGATAAAAAGGCATATTTTGTATTCTTCCCACTGGCCAGACTGTATCAATATGGGTAAGCACGAGGATCTGCTCTTTTTTTGTTTTTGATTTTAAACCTGGATACAGGATGGTATGCAGATCGCCAGTCTTTTTTTGGGGAAAGGATGTGATTTTTGCTCCAATTTTTTTAAACTCTCTGATGATAAAGTCTGCACATTTATCCACGGCCTTTTTGTCTGATGACGGAGATTCTAAATTCACTAGTTCTTTGAGAAGGTTTACCATTTCTCCTTGGCGGGACTTAAAATAGTGGTGAAATTCCATAATTTCTCCTTCAGATGTCAAAGTTCACGGCTTCAATTTTTCAATTAATGTATCACAGCTTTGTACAAACGTTAAACGAAATTTTAAATAAAACAAAAAGGGCTTTGCGGAACAGATGAGAATTGATGTGGTGTGGGAATTTCTGGAAATAAAAAAAAAATTAGGAAAAGAGAGCCGAGATTTTTTTATATGTTGCCGTTAGTTTTCTAAGCACCCGCCCGAAAGGTTTTTGCTTGAGTTTTATGGCGTGGAACCGGCACACCTCATGGCAGCACAGGCATTGAATGCATTGAGATTTGTCGATTCTGGCCTTCTCTCTCCGTATTTGAATTGCGCTTTTTGGGCAGATATTCACACATTCTTTGCATGCGGAGCATTTTTTTTCTAAAACCCATGGATTCAACACCAGTTGCCACTGGATAAAGCCTTGTAGAAAAGCCGGGATTTTTTTTCTGATCAAGCCGACCGCAATGGCCGATTGTTTGAAATTCTTCACGGCGATGTCTTGGATTCTCTCTCCCATCAATTCAATTTCTGTCAGATACCCAGTTCCCAAACCTCTTTCCGTTGCATTTTTTGTCGTGTGAATTTGCATCGGGTCCAAACCGATTATTTTTGTTGCGACAGCGTCAAGCGCTACAGCATCAGAGCTTGCCAGGATCAGCCCGACATTTTTAGGAGACCCCGCCGACGGCCCTTCTCCCTCCATCGCATAGATGGCATCCATGATATTCAAGTGAGGAGGAGCGCAGGAAAAAATATCCACGAGCATTTGACTGAAAATCTCGCTTTTTTCATACTCCCGATGAAAGCGGCATCGAAGCCCGTGGGGGATGATGCCATACATGTTTTTAATGGCTCCCGTGAAGGCTGTAAAAGAATGGGTTTTTAGTTTTGGAAGGTTGATAAGAAAATCTGAATCTAAAACCAATCGAGAGATGAATGCTCTGTCTAAAACCTGTCCTTTGCATTCAATCTCTTGAAAGCCGAGTTCCTTCAAGTTCACCAAACGAATTCCTAAATCCGAGCAGATCTTCCGGTAGCCTGAAATCTGAAAGCCATCTTTTTCTCTTGATTGGATATCATCTCCCACGGTGATTTGACAATCGATATCGAGCAAAAGCATCAGCACTTCTTTTGTAAAATACGGATGCGTAACTATAACATCCTCCGGTGGGGAAGGAGGGGAGAGGTGATTGATTTTGACAAAAACGTGGGATTTTGGCCGAATGATGTGTTCTAAACCGCCGAGTAAATCGAGATTTTTTGACAATGTATGACGAACGTTTTCACTTTTGTAGCTCATCTCTTGTTGTATTGAAACTTTTGTTTTTTGCATGCTCCATTTTGCATTATACCAGAGTCGATTGACTTCGCGCCGCAAGTTTATTAGTTTAACTCCATGAACGCAAGGATTATTACAGGAATCATGCGGATCTAGAATTTTTAGACCGACAGATCAGGAAATTACCTGACTTATTTTCTTCTTCCCATAATAAAAAAATCCTGGACTTTTTTGCCGTGCCGCTGCTGAGTTTGATTTTCTCGAATTCCAACTCACAGCAGTGGATGGGAAAAAAGAGGCCGTTGAAATGGATTTGGCAATGGTCGCTGCAGCACCAAGAGCTCCTGCAGTTGTGGAGACAGGAAAACAGTATGTCGAGGCTGGCAATCAGGACAATCACATCCATGTCTTCGTTGGCCCTGTCATTATCTGTTTGGAGAGATGACATTTTCTACGGCCGGTATCTTTTGCGCAAAAAAACCCCCTTTTAAATATACTTTTGCTCTTGAACGAATTTCAGGATTAAATTTGACACCGTTGTTTCAAATAATATATATGGTGAATGGGATGAATGATTATGAAAAGGAGGAGTCACATGGAAACGACAAGAAGAGATTTTCTAAAGGGTTTCGGGCTGGGTCTGACCGGCCTTAGCGTCTTCGGACTATCGTCTAAAGAAGCGCAAGCCAGCATTCGACAAAAAGTTCAGGATGTAAAACATCTCTCAGCGGCTGAGGTTGCTCAAGATGAGGATTTTTGGTTTTATGTCCAACAGGCTTTCAATACAGACCGCAGCATTATCAACATGAACAACGGAGGAGTCCACCCCTCCCCAAAAATCGTGATGGATGCGGTTAAAAAATATATGGATTTTGCCAATGGTGCACCCGTTTTAAACGAGTGGCGGTATCTCCGGCCGCGAAAGGAACTAATACGGAAAAAATTAGCTGATACATTTGGATGTTCCCAGGAAGAAATTGCGATCGTCCGAAATGTGACAGAAGCCCTCCAAAATGCCCTTTTAGGCATCGAACTTAAACCGGGCGATGAAGTCTTGACAACTACACACGATTATCCTTCGATGAAAAATGCGCTATTTCAGAGGGAAAAAAGGGAAGAGATCAAGGTGAAGACGTTTCCTTTTCCCTATCCTCCAAAAAACCTGAAGGTGTTATCCGAGCTTTTCGAAAAAAATGTGACGTCGCGAACAAAAATGATTTTGTTTTGCCATATCACGAATCTTACAGGACAGATTTTCCCGGTTAAGGATATTTGTCGAATGGCGAGAAAAAGAGGAATAGAAGTTGTGATAGACGGTGCGCATGCTTTTGGGCATTTTGAGTTCAAACAAAAAGATTTAGATTGTGACATCTATGGAGCCAATCTCCACAAATGGATGATGGCACCGATAGGGACAGGCTTTTTGTATGTCAAAAAAGAAAAAATAAAAAAAATATGGCCTCTTTTTCCTGCGGCCGATCCACAGGGAGATGACATTAGAAAATTTGAGCACCTCGGCACTCAGCCAGAATATCTCAAGCTTGCTGTGGGAGATGCCCTGGCTTTTCATCATGGAATTGGAGGAAAGAGGAAAGAAGAGCGGCTCCGGTATTTGAGAAACTATTGGGCTAAAACCCTGGAAAAAATCCCAGGCGTAAAAATATTGACGTCCTATGACCCAGAGCAATCCTGTGGATTAGGCACTTTCACTGTCGAAAATATGGATATGGTTAAGCTGAGCCAGATTCTTTTTGATAAACACAAAATATACAATATCACCGTAGGCGTGCCTCCTGTAGCGGAAGAGGGAGAAAACATCATTGGGATGCGAGTCAGCCCCAGCATCTATACTACGTTGAGAGAATTGGACCTGTTTATCGAAGCCGTCATTTATTATGTGAAAAACGGATTGCCTGCATGATGAAGCCAACGCCTGGTTGGAATCTCAAAAAAGACTTAGATCTGATCCGAAAAAACTTTCCGATTCTGAATAAGTGTGTCTATTTGATCAGCAACTCATTGGGGGCCGTGCCTTTACAGGTCCGGGATGCCTTGGAACAATATTACACACTATGGGCAGAGGAAGGCGTGAGCGCCTGGGAAAAAAAATGGTGGGCCCTTTCTCAGGAAGTTGGAAATATGGTCGCCTCTTTGATCGGCTCTGAGAAAGACTGCGTAACGATGATGACCAATGCTACCCAGTGCCACTGGGTAGCCCTATCCACACAATTCTTGTCAAAGGATCGGAAAAGAGACAAGGTCATTATGACCGACTGTGATTTTCCTTCTGTCATTTATGCTGTCTCCAAGATCTGTTCTTTCATGGACTGGAAGCTCGATGTCATCAAAAGCCATGGCAAACCCGGGATTAATGTGGACGAAATTCTCAATCGAGTGGATGAAAACACCCTTTTGGTGGCCACATCCCACGTCTATTTTAAATCAGCGTACATCCAGGATGTTTCTCGCATTAGCCGATATGCCCATGGCAAGGGAGCATTGTGTCTAATCGATGGCTATCATGCCCCTGGAACCATCCCTGTGGACGTGAAAGAGCTTGGAGCAGATTTTTATATCGGGGGCTGCTTGAAATGGTTGTGCGGAGGGCCAGGAACTGCTTTTTTGTATGTGCGGCCAGCGCTTAGAAAAGCTCTCGAGCCTCAATTGACAGGTTGGTTTGCTCATAAGAATCCTTTCGCCTTTTCTCAGTTGATGGACTATACAGGGGGAGCATACAAGCTCATGTCGGGCACTCCACCTATATCTTGCCTCTACGCAGCAATGGCCGGCTTGGAAATAATTCAAAAAATAGGAATCGGGCATATCCGTCACAAGTCTATCGAACAAACAAACATACTGATCGACTATGCCTCAAAACGGGGGTTTAAACTTTATACACCTGTTGAGGAAGAGCGAAGAGGGGGGGCAGTTTCTGTAGGCTTACCCCATGCCCACCAGGTCAAACAGGCCCTGATTAAACGAAATGTGAAGGTTGATTTCAGAAAAGGAAGGCATAAAGAGCCGGATGTCATCCGCGTGGGCCCCCATTTTTACACAAAAGATGCGGATATTGAACTCCTGTTTGATTTTATCGATGAGATTTTAGCCTTGGGGGAATACGAAAAATACTCCGGTAAAACCGAACATGTCACCTAATCTTTAGCAAAATGCAATCCAGATGCTTTCTTCTTCAGATTGTCCAGCTTCTTCTTGATTCTGTAAGAATTACTCGGGATTCAAAGATGCTTGTTCGGTTGAAAGTATTTTTGAAAAAGGGCAGGGAATGGTTTATATTAATTAAAGAAGACAGTAACAAGTGAAGATCAGCAAAAAAACAAAATTTAAATACCCCATCATAAAATTCGTATTTTTTTTATTGCTGGCTATGTCGACGCTATTTATCCTGCATAATGAAGCGAATGCCGAGATCTATTATCAGTGGAAAGATATATATATCGGAGCGTTGGATGCAGATAACTGGACAGGAATGGTGTTAGCTCCTCATCCAGAAAGTGTTTTTGCTTTTCGGATCCGTACAAAAAAGCAGGATGAAGTAGCCGAAGGGATTGACCATCTTTTTTTGATTTCCGAAGTTGGGCCGCATTCTCCAGACGGCCAATATGCTCGAATCAAGCTGGACATGGGACTTCCGTTCGGAAAAGAGGATAGTACCCCCATCTTGAAAAAACCTTCAAAAAAGCAGACAACTCTTGTAATGGAATGGTCCCGTCAAAGCGAAAAGACAGTTGTGGGGAGGATTCATGTCCCGGAAGGGATTGAGGTGGATTTGATCCATTATTTTCCTTGGAATTTTGAGGGAAAATATCAGGCTCTTTCAAATGGTCATATTAGAGGTGAAAGCACGTCCGCTGAAAAATACTATTATTTGTTCTGGACCAGCCGGCAAGGGATCGTGTTCGAAGACCCAGGAGAAGAAATGTTGACCATCCACTTTGCGAAAACTAAAAAAAATAACATTTATTTTGTTGCTTCAGTTGGACAGGACATAAGAATTCTACAAAACCAAATCTACCGGTATAAAAATGAGGCTATTATCGACAGGTTTTTAAAAGAAGAAAAGGATAGGTACCAAAGGAAAAGACTGAAAATAGAAGGATTGTATGAAGGAGTGGGGGAAGCCATCACGAATAACCTCTTTTGGATGACTCTATATCAACCCGGGAATCACCGTCTTTATGTCCCGGCGGGGCGGCGATGGATTTTTCCGACTCAAGACGGGCGCGAAGACTGGACGATTTTTGAGTGGAATTCTTTTTTTAATGCTCTTTTATTATCTGTGGAAAGCGTTAAGTACGCAAAAGATGTCGTGCAGTCTGTTCTGGAGACACAATATCCGAATGGAAACGTCCCCAGCTGGAGAGGGAAGATTGGAGGGACACCGGATCGATCTCAACCTCCTGTTGGTTCTTTTGTGGTGTGGAAATGTTTTCAGAGGGACGGAGATATGAGCTTTCTCGAATATTCCTATCCCTATCTAAAAAAATGGCATTCTTTTTGGAAGGCTTTAAAGCCCAATGGTCAAGCCAGAAGAGATGGGAATGGAGATGGGCTTTTGGAATGGGGCTCGGACACGGGTTTGCTTGCATCTTGGGTTCCTTCGTGGGAGGAAGATGCCAGCGGAGAAACCCGAGCCAGCTGGGAATCGGGACAGGACGATCTGCCTAATTGGGATCGAGCTGTTTTTAGCGAAACGACGGGGACGTTGACCATGAACTGTGTCGATTTGAATTCTTTGTACGCATTGGACGCATGGTGCTTAGCGCAGATAGCCAAGATTTTGAAAAACGAACAAGAATTTACACGCTATATGGCAGAATATGAAAAGATTAAAGATTTGATCAATACGTACCTCTGGAATGAAGCCGCCGGCTTTTATTTTGATAGGTATTGGGATGGAACTTTTTCCAAAAAAAAAGCGGCTTCTAATTTTTATCCGCTCGCCGCGAAAATCCCAGATCAGAAAAGGGCTTTGTTATTGAAAAAGCGCCTTCTGAATGAAGAAGAATTCTGGGGAGATTATGTCGTGCCTACCATTTCTCGAGACGACCCAGAATATGCAGATCAGGATTATTGGAGAGGTAAAATTTGGCCGCCAACCAACTATTTGATCTACCAAGGCTTGAAGGCGTATGGATTTGATGCTGTTGCCTCGGAGTTTGCCAAGAAAAGCGCAGAATTGTTCATGCGCAGTTGGGTGAATTTTCAACTCTGCCCAGAAAATTTCGATTCTCGTATCGGTGAAGCTGGAGAACAACGATATCAGAGCTGGGGTCCTCTGTTTGCCTTGATTGCGTTGGAAGAATATATAGATTTTACTCCCTGGGATGGATTTAGATTTGGGATGATACAACCCGAGAAAAAAGGGAAGTTGTCCCGGCTTTTAATACAGGGACGACATTATGATATCGAAGTAACCCCTAAGAAGGTGAAATTAAAGGAAGAAGGAAGAATTATACTTGTGGCGGACAAGGCAGCCGTTTTTCGTCGATTTCTTTACTCTCCAAATGAAGTTGCATTCGATGTTAAGACTCTTAAAAAAAGCGAAATAAAAGTAAATTTTTTAGCCAAGGGAAGATTCCAGATTGAAATTGATAATCAACCTGTCAAAATCTTCGAGGGAAAATCGACAAAATTTATAGTTCCAGAAGGAGAACACAATATTCTCATCTTGCTTCTGGAGAAAAAAGATTGAAAAGGAAAATTCACGATAATATCCTTAACTGTCTTTCATTGGCAGAGAAGACGGCAGTGGTGACAGGCGCCGTGTCGGGCATTGGTTTGGGCGTGGCCCGACGCTTGGCCGAGGCTGGAGCCGATATTGTCCTTTTGGATATCGATGAACAAAAAGGTGCGCTGGTAGAGAAGGAGATTCGACTCCAAGGATTACGGGCAAAGTTTTATGTGTGTGATGTGGGTCAAAGCTCTGATTGTCAGAAGGTGATTGATGATGTGTCGAAAGAATTTGGTACATTGGACATTCTGGTGAATAATGCAGGAGTGATTAGCAGAAAAAATGCGATTGTGCTGAGTGAAGAAGAATGGGATTTTGTTCTACGCGTCAACCTAAAATCAGTCTATCTTCTCTCCCATCTTGTGATTCCACACATGATCCAGAATGGAGGAGGAAGCATCATTAATATTGCCTCTGGATGGGGAATTAAAGGGGGGCCTGATGCCATTGCTTATTGTGCCTCGAAGGCTGGGGTTGTCAACCTGACACGAGCCCTGGCCATAGATCATGGCAGACATGGCATAAGGGTGAATTGTGTTTGTCCCGGGGATATCAACACAGAACTTTTGAAAAAAGAAGCGGCACAAATGCAGCAGGATTTTGGCAGGTTCCTTTCTGATGCATCGGATCGGCCTATTCCTCGAGTGGGACATCCTGATGATGTGGCCAATGCTGTTCTTTTCCTCGCCTCTGCACTGTCCAGTTGGGTGACCGGATCTGTTATTGTCGTGGATGGGGGCGGATTAGCCTAACGGACATATCCAGTCACAAGGCCCTTTCAATGCATGCCTGGGATTAGAATTTTCTGGGAAAGGAATCCTCATGTTTAACCTGGATAATTCATAAATTATCCAGGTTACCCTGAATTATTCATGTGCGA
>CAZOJY010000048.1:0-23426 GCA_964580235.1 uncultured Eubacteriales bacterium
CCTATGAGTGATCGATCTCGCTCACATTTTTTTTTGTGCCCATCCATATGGCTCCGAGAAGCTTTCCGTTTTGTATAACAATTTTTTTATAAATCCCTTTTTCTTCGGATACATGCCTAAACTCCTCGCATGTTCCTTCTTCCGGAGTCACAATCCCGATGGCTGTTAAATCCAATCCGACAACCTTCAAGGTATTCGAAGGAATTGTCCCTTCGTATTTTTTCCTTTGACCTGCGATATTAAATGCCACCGTTCTTGCCTGATTAAAAGAGGCCGGTATGATCCCATAAATTTTATCTCTATGTTGCACGTTGTCCCCTGCCGCAAAAATATCCGCGTGGCTTGTTCGGAGATAATCA
Organism: uncultured Eubacteriales bacterium; assembly: GCA_964580235.1. Taxonomy (GTDB): domain Bacteria; phylum Acidobacteriota; class Aminicenantia; order Aminicenantales; family Aminicenantaceae. Next base: position 360 of record CAZOJY010000048.1, read on the forward strand.
TCGACGACGATACCTTTATCTGTCTCAAGGCCTGCCTCTGCAGCCAGGCTGGTGTTCGGTCTGACTCCTGCAGCCACGATGGCGGTCTGAGCCTCCAGTCTTTCCCCATTCTTAAACCTGAGGCCTTTGACTATTTCTCTTCCAAGGACTTCTTCAGTGGCTGTACCAAGTTTAACTTTGATCCCCATATCTTCGACCTGGGCCTGCAGAACTGAAGCACCCTCAGCATCGAGCTGTCGCGGCAACAAACGGGGGAAAAACTCCACAACTTGAACCATCGCACCCCTCGAACGGACGGCCCGGGCTAACTCCAAGCCCAGCAGACCACCCCCGATGACAACCACATTGGGGTGATTTTTGATCCAGTGGATTATGTCAACAGCATCATCCAAGGTCCTTAAGGTAAAAACTCCATCCTTCTCAGCTCCCATGATAGGCGGCACCCATGATGAAGCTCCGTTAGCCAAAACTAAAGCATCGTAAGACTCTTTTTTCCCTCCATTCAATTCAACTTCTTTGGAATCAGGATGGATTTTTTTTATGGGTTGTCCGAGATGAATGGAAATATTTTGATCCGCATACCATTCCTCTGAAAACGCATATAGCTTAGCTTTTGAAATATTCCCTGCCAAGAACTCGATCAGATTCGGACGTGGGTAATAATAGTACCTTTCCTCGGCAAAAATATCAATATCGGCTCTCGGATCAAGTTCACGGAGTGTTTTGGCCGCAATCGTCCCTGCTAATCCATTTCCCACCACAGAAAGACGCATCGCTCAGTCTCTTTTTTGTATCAGGCCATCTTCTGGAAATATTCCTTCCCAACTCCACACTGTGGGCAAACCCAATCGTCAGGAAGATTCTCGAATGCGGTCCCAGGCTCAATCCCATTATCCGGATCCCCATTTTCAGGATCATAAATGTAACCGCATGCTGTACATTCCCATTTTTCCATCATTTTTTCTCCTTCAAGACAATTTCGCTGTCAGGTCCTCAAGTTTGGTTTATCATCAACTCTCTTGATAGAACCCAGCCATTCAATTTCTCCCAACAAAACAGAGAGATTGAATCAGTCATCCTCCAAAACATGTTTTTCATATTCCGTTTCTAATTTCAGTTTATGGGATTTTTCCTGTGTGATCAGAAAATCAAACAATCTTTTCAAATCTTCGTTGTCTGAACCTTCTCCCAATCTAGTATACAGATCCACGGCTTCCTGCTCTTTTTTCGCGGCCAATATAAGGAGATCTTGAAAGGTCATATCTTCGCTTGGAGGTTCTTCTGTTAAAAAATCGGATATTTTTAGATCAATGACCTCTTTTGTCTTAAATGATGCGATCTGTTCTTGGGTGATGTTTTCAAGGAGTTTTTTATGATTTTTTTCTTCACTTTGCAGTTCAAGAAGCAGCTCCCGCAATCCAGGAGTTTTTGCATTCTCACTCATATCGCCGTAAGCGTCAATAGCCGCCTCTTCCCTGTTTATGGCAAACTTAATGATATCGTCATAACTTTTTAGGACCATTTTTTCTCCTTATTTGATGCGTTTATCTATTCGTCTTTGCGTTCCATAGGCTGATCGCAACAAACCAATGTTCCAGCTCCAGATTTTGTCACTGTTACTTCTTGTCCACACAGCTTGCATACATATATTTTACCTTCTTCGGCCATAAAATTTCTCCTGTCTGAAAATATTTTTCTATTCAAAGCTTAATTTTCCCTCAAAAAACGATTATTCATTATAATGAAACTCTTCTGGACATGCAATAATTTCGTAATCAATAATTAAATTTTATTATTTTCCGATTTGTTCTTGATTTGATTTGTCATATCTATTATCATTTTGACTCAAAATGGCAGTACAATCGTTTATGTATATGGTCCTCGGATGGTTATTTCCCGGGCTTGGGCATATCGTCATGAAAAAATACTGGAAAGGGCTTATCTTTTTTATCTGCATCACATGTATGTTCTCTCTCGGACTTTTTCTTGAAGGCAGAATATACTCATTTCAGACAGAAAATCCCTTGACTATCCTTGGCTTTTTTTCCGATTTGGGGACAGGATTTTATTATTTTTTGTCAAAACTTTTTGCTTTTGGATTGGGAAATCTTAAAAGCACCTCATATGAATTCGGCACGGCATACATTGCCGGAGCTGGTCTTCTAAACTACCTCGTAGCTCTCGATGCATTCGACATCGCTTCAGGAAAAAAGAAATGATACTGAAAAGCCATCTTATCTCCATGATTCTTTATGCCGTTTTCGTCTGCACCGTGATGGCTCTTATTCGCAGACAAGAAAAAAAAACTCAAATTCGCTACTTTGTCTCTCTGTTTCTTATCATGGTTGTTGGGGCTTTGCTGTTCGGGTGGTTCATGTTTCTTTTCATCCCTTAGGCTGCATTATCTCGATATATGACGATTCTATCATTCGTTTAAAAACACAATTTTACATATCTCCTCTCTCATATACCCCACCCCCTCCCAATACCATATAAGTTGGGTGGGGCGGATTGTCAGGCCGATTTGTTTGATCGCTTATATCGATGTGCTATAATCTCTCCCTGACGGATGATTGAACTTTATCATATATGGAAACAATACCAGAAGCCTGATTGGGCTTTAAAAGATGTAACTCTAAAAGTCAACCAAGGCGATTTTTGTTTTGTAACTGGACCAAGCGGTTCTGGAAAATCGACCCTTCTCAAGATCATTTTCCGAGAAATTTTCCCAACACACGGTCAAATCGTTGTGGATGGAAGGAATATATTACGGATTTCCGACCATAAGATTTATAAACTGAGACGGACTATGGGTATTGTATTTCAGGACTTTCGATTGCTTTTTCATAAGAAAGTTTTTGACAACGTTGCGGTCGTTCTCCAGGTCCTAGGTTACCCAAGAAAAGAACTGAGACGCCGGGTTTTTAATGCACTCAGGATGGTCAATCTCAACCACAAAATGTGGGAATATCCCGCTCATCTCTCATACGGGGAACAGCAAAGAGTGGCCATCGCTAGAGCTGTGGTGAATAACCCAAACATTATTTTAGCCGACGAGCCCACAGGGAATCTCGATACAGAGCTTGCTTTTGAAATCATGAGTTTGTTTTCTGAGATTAACAAAAAAGGAGCCACTGTCATTATCTGTACTCATGATAGAGAACTGATTCGGCATTTTGGGAAAAAGATTATTTTCTTGTACAAAGGAAAACTTCTAAGAGAGGAAAACATTTGATCACACAAAAACTCAAACATTTTCAGAGAGAAACGTTGAATAACCTCTGGCAATTCAGAGCCCGGAACGTTTTCTCAGTTACAATCATCTGTTTATCATTCCTTATTGTCGGGATTTTTGTTTCCCTCTCGAACAATCTCCAGTACACGGCGCGACAGCTTTCCCAAGACATGGCTGTCGTATTTTTCCTGGATAAGAACATATCTCCAATGGACAGAGAAGCGATTTCTAAAGAACTGGAAAATTCTTCTTTTGTAAGAAAAATCCAGTTCGTGAGCTCAGAGCAGGCAATGGATAAATTTTTAATTAAATTTCCAGATCTCCAGGGAATAGTTGATAATCTCAAGTTGAATCCTTTTCCACCTTCATATGAGATAACACTCAGAGAAAAAGATCTCACTTATGAGGAAACCCAGCCTTTCATCGATAAAATGAAGACAATGAAAGGCATCGAGGATGTCCAATTCAACAAAGACTGGGTAGAAAAAATGCAGTCACTCAGCCGGTTGGCCAGAGCGGTCGGATTTTTTCTCGGTGGCATCCTGATTCTAGCCTCATTTTTCATCGTGTCTAACGTCATCAAGCTCAATGTCATCGCTCGGAAAGATGAGATAGAAATTCTTCGTTTTGTTGGGGGAACGAACTCCTTCATCAGAATCCCTTTTTTGACGGAGGGAACAATCCTTGGAGCCCTGGGAGGAATTTTGTCACTTCTGCTTCTTCTTATCGTGATAAGGTTGTTTCCCGTCTATCTTGGCTCTTCATTGGGTATCTTGAACGAGCTGATCAATTTTCGTTATCTCACATTCTCACAAAGCATAGCTCTTATCTTCTCAGGAGCCGTGATTGGTTTGTTTGGGAGTCTGAGCTCTATAGCCAAATTCTTAAAATCTTAAACCCTCGGTCCATAAAACAACTGCTTTGCCATGTGATGGGCGATTCTTAAGGGCTCTGGGATTCTGAATTTGGCACATGCAAGAACTAACTCACGAGAAAAGACAAAATCCACTCTGTGGCCAGGCGACACAAAGACTGGCTTAACCGACGTTCGTGTGCGCAAACAGAATCCAACTTTCTCATTTTTCCGGTTCTTATACAGGCTGTAAGCCCCTCTCCTTTCCGGTGGGAGTTTATAAGGGAAAAAGGGGGATTTGGCACATCCGATGGTCGGGATATCCAAGACTACACCAACATAAGAAGCAAGGCCCATTTTTCTCGGATGAGCAATGCCATTTCCATCTATCAAGGTGAGGTCAGGCTTGTTTTTCAACTTTTGAAAGCCCTTAATAAATGCAGGCCCCTCCCGAAAATTCAAGTAACCTGGAACATACGGAATGCTGACACGTCGAATCTCTTTGACCGCTTCAATGATTTCAAGTTCCGGAAATGTACAAACGACGACGATTGCACCAATAAGCTTTTTCTGTTTATGATAACTAAAATCGGCACCTGCTACTCGGGTGGTTTTTTGCACTTTCTGCTTGATTAGTAAATGAGAGACCAATCTTCGTTGAGCTTCTGCCGCTTTCTTAAAATCAAAATTCAAAGCATTCCCTCTCTAATAATATAAAAGGAAGTGCACAGCGAGTAAAGCCTAATGAGGGACTTTCCTGAGCCAGAAAGGGCTGCAAAGATTGACTTTAGATATTTCTTATCCTACAATTCGAGAAAATGGCTTCCATCGGGCAAGATCTCAAGAGAGAGCGCGAACTCCGGGGGATTTCTCTGCAAGAAATTGCAGACTCAACAAAAATTAATGTAAGATTTCTGCGCGCTTTGGAAGAGGACCGGCTCGATATGCTGCCCGAACAATTTTTCACAAAAGGCATAATCCGTACCTATGCAAAATATCTAGGCCTGGATGAACAAAGTGTCTTGAATACTTATCTTGAAAGTAAACAAAAACAGGAAACCCAGAGGACCTCAGACGAAAACGAAAAGCCTGATATAGGGGGGATGCCTGAATCCTCCCCAAAAAAGAAACAAATCCCACTGCTCTTTGTCCTGGTTGTGCTGATCATCCTCGCATTAATCATCATCTTTTTCTTCATGTTTAGAAAGGAAGAAAGCCCTCCTCCAAGCACTCTGAATATTCGGCCCATCTCTCAAAAACTTCAGCAAAAGCCAATAACTGCCTCTCCGGTTCTCCAGGAAGAACCAGAAATCATGCAGAAAGAATTGAACATTGACATCAAAGTTCAACAGGAAACATGGCTAGAGATATATGCAGACCAAAAAATGCTGGACAGCGGGATCAAGCTTCCGGGAGATAGGCTCCAATTCAAGGCACTCCAAGAATTTCTCATCCATATTGGAAATGCTGGAGGAATCACATACACCATCAATGGCAAAGAGGGGAAAAAGTTCGGAGAACTCGGGGCGGTTAAAAGAGATATCCAGATCACCCTGGATAATTATCAAGATTTTCTTATCGAGGAAGAAAAATCTTAAGTTTATAGCTATGTCGGACACAAAGAAAAAAGGCTCCCGTTTTGTTGCTGTAATCATCATATTTCTTATCATTCTGTTTTTTACGATCGAATTCATCATCCGGGAAGCCCAAGAATTTTCCCCCACTTCGTTCACGAATATTCTTCTCAACTCATTGCAGATTATCGTCCTCCTCATGTTCCTCATCCTGTTGTTTGTGCTGGGAAGAAATTTAGCTAAACTCTATCTGGAGAGAAAGAGAAAAGTCCTTGGCGCTCACTTCAAGACAAAACTCCTTCTCTTTTTTATCGCACTCTCCCTTATTCCTACACTGCTTCTTTTCTTTTTTGCCAGCGATCTCATCAGCAGAAACATCGAAACATGGTTTAAGACTCCGATAGACCGAATTTTAGATGATACCAAAAGTCTCACCGATGGGTTCTATGCCAACGGAGAAGAGATCACTCTTCACTATGCCAAACAACTTAGCACAGCCATCCAGAAACAGAATCTTATCGACCTCAACCGGAGACTTCCGCTGATGGAATTTGTTCGGAACAAACTGACAGAATACAAGCTGGATGAAATCGGGATTTTTGTTGCCGATGAAGAGCTTTTCACCTATCTCAATCCCGATCTCCCCTTCCAATACTACAGAGATATCAAAACCAATCTGGTGAAGAGAGCTCATCTCGGAGAATCCATCAGCAGTATTGATCCAATGGGAAATGGAGAAATGATCCGGGGAGGGAGCTCATTCAACATCCTGAATGGGGAGAATGTGCTGGTTGTAACAGGAAAATTTCTTCCTCAAAACTATGCAGAAAAGATCAATAATATCTCTGCCTATGTCCAGAGATACAGCCAATTAAAAATCCAAAAAAACCCTGTCAAGGCGTTTTACTTCATCACGCTAATATTTATAACTCTTCTGATAATCTTCGCGGCAAGCTGGATCGGATTCCATATTGCTAGAGGAATTACAGTGCCGATTGAAAAGCTTGCCCATGCCACAAAAGAGGTCGGAAGGGGTAACCTAAAGGTCCAAGTCGAAGATCCAGCTTCAGACGAACTCGGGATTCTGATCGACTCTTTTAACCAGATGATTTCTGATTTAAACGAAAGTCAGCATAACATCGCACAAAAAACTGCCGAACTGGAAGGACGAAAACAATATATCGAAACAATACTGAACAACATCACTACAGGTGTTATTACTCTGGATGCACAAGGCACCCTCACAACTATGAATCCCACGGCCCGGAATATGCTCGGCCTTAAACAGAGAAATTTAATCGGGAGGAATTTTAAGAATGTGCTTGAGGACGAAAAATATGGAGAAATCGTTCAAAACATCGAGCGCGGGCTCCAGAAAAAGCACAAAGTCTCAGATAAAGAAATAAATATCCACTTCAGTGCTCAGAATGTCACGCTGGCTATGACTTTATCCCCGTTGAGAAAAACCAACTCAGAATTCTCAGGCATGATAGTTGTGCTTGATAACCTGACTCAACTCATCAAAGCCCAAAAAATTTCTGCTTGGAAAGAGATTGCCCAACGTGTTGCCCATGAGATCAAAAATCCGCTCACTCCGATCCAGCTCTCGGCAGAAAGGATCATCAAGAATTTAAAAGCCAAAAAGAGCCGTTCCAGTGAAATCATCGAAGAAGGCGCAAATACCATTGTTCAGGAAGCGAGCACGATAAAATCGCTCGTGGATGAATTCTCAAATTTTGCTCGCATGCCCAACATCCGTCTCCAATCTGCCGACCTTCACTTAATCGTAGAACAAACAATATCTTTATTCACAGGGATATTCTCTGAGATAGAATTCGAAACGGAATTTTCCCCCAATATCCCCTCTCCCCTTATGATTGATCCTGATCAAATGCGGCGGGTTTTTATCAATCTGATCGACAATGCCATCGACGCAATGAACAAAAAGGGTAAAATCCGGATAAAGACTTCATTTGACAAGATTCAGCAAAGGGTGTACATAGAAATCGCCGATTTTGGACCAGGGATCCTGCAAAAAGAAAGAGAAAGGTTATTCCATCCCCATTATTCAACAAAAAAGAAAGGCACAGGTCTCGGACTGGCTATTGTCAATCAAGTCGTCAGTGAGCATAATGGTTCCATAGATGTAGAAGCCAATAGGCCCCACGGCGCAAAATTTATTATTCAGATACCAACATGATTAAAGATAAGATTCTTGTGATCGATGATGAGGCAGGGATAAGGTCTTCTCTGAAAGGGATCCTCGAAGATGAAGGATTTGCTGTCACAACAACGGAGACAGGAGAGGCAGGTCTTGATATCTTAAAAAACGAAAATTTTGATCTAGTTCTTCTCGATATTTGGCTGCCACAAATGAGTGGTCTCGATGTCCTGGCAAAAATAAAAACTGAAGAAGATAATTATCAGGTGGTCATGATTTCAGGACATGGATCGATTGCCACAGCTGTTAAAGCCACAAAGCTGGGCGCATTTGACTTTTTAGAAAAGCCTTTATCCCTGGAAAAAGTGGTCTTGACTATTAAAAACGCTCTGCGCCAAAAAAAGCTTGAAGAAGAGAATATCCACCTGCGGGAGAGGGTAAAGGGAAAATACCATCTTATCGGAGAAAGCCCTGCCATCCAAAAATTGAAGAACGAGATAAATTTGGCGGCCCCCACCAATGGCCGCGTGCTAATATACGGAGAAACCGGGACGGGAAAGGAACTCATTGCCCGCCTCATCCATCAGCAAAGTCCCAGAAGGCACAAACGATTTATTCAAATCAATTCTGCTGCTATTCCCGATGATCTGATCGAAAGCGAATTATTCGGCATGGCAGGAAAAGATAAAAGTGAGGCAGACAGGGGAAAAAAAGGGAAAATCCTTCTTGCGGATGGAGGCACACTCTTTCTGGATGAAATAGGAGAAATGAGCCTCAAAACCCAGTCAAAACTAGTTCGCTTCATCGAGAGCCGGAAGTTCGAACCTCTAGGATCATCGGAATCCATCTTTTCAGATGTCCGATTGATTGCATCGACACAGATAAATCTAAGAGAACATATAGCTGCTTCAAAATTCAGAGAAGACTTATTTTTCAAGCTCAATATCATCCCGATGGTTATTCCCCCCTTAAGGGAACGAAAAGAAGATATTCCATTGTTGATTGGATATTTTTTGACATACTTCGCAAAAGAGTATGGAAAAAAACAAAAAACCATGGATGATGAAGCCATGAAAGCCTTTATCAATTATTCCTGGCCTGGGAATGTTAGCGAGCTTATCAATGTGATTGAGAGATTCGTTATCATGGTACAAGAAAAGGAAATAAAATCAATCCATCTTTCTCTTCTTGTGGAACCGATCGAGGCCCAATTCATATCGACCGTGGAAGAGAGTCAATCCCTCGGCCAGGCCAAGGAACAGTTTGAAAAAGAGTATATCCACAAAGCTCTGCTCAAGAATAATTGGGATATTCCGAAAGCGGCATCCGAACTTAAGCTCGATAAAAGACTCCTGGAAGAAAAAATCCAGGGGCTGGGAATCTCCTTTGTCGGCTGAATCCCTGAAATATTTATAGATACTGCCGATGCCATCCCTCATTTACAAGAATATCATTTTTTTGAATTTAAGCATACATTACAGCAAATGCTTCTAAAAAGAAATAGACCACGCCTTTTCTGCTTGTTATAATAAGAAAAAATTTTTTGACTTTGGATAATCGGAAATAAAATGGAAGGTCAACTGCTTTCAATCCTAACCCTAATCAGAGACTACATTTGGGGTCTACCTCTTATCATTCTTTTGGTAGGAACTGGCATATATCTCACCATACGGTTGAGAGGACTTCAACTTAGAGGCCTCTTTTACTCCCTTTATCTTGCTTTTATCAAAAGAAAAGAGGACGATCAGCAAAAGGGTGACATTTCCCATTTTCAAGCACTCATGACAGCCCTTGCAGCGACGGTTGGAACGGGAAATATTGTTGGTGTTGCCATCGCCATTGTTATGGGAGGTCCAGGGGCTCTTTTCTGGATGTGGGTCACAGGTCTTTTTGGAATGGCCACTAAATATTCTGAGGCTGTCTTGGCCATTAAATACAGAGAAAAAGACAAATTCGGGACCATGAGTGGTGGTCCGATGTACTACCTCTCGAAGGGTTTAAAAGTAAAATGGCTTGGTGCACTTTTTGCTGTGTTTGCTTTTCTGGCTGCCTTTGGAATCGGGAATATGGTTCAGTCCAACTCTGTTGCCGACTCTGTGAAAACGTCTATGGGAATCCCCTATTGGGTAACAGGACTCATTCTCGCTGCCTTTACTGCCATGGTTGTTCTCGGGGGAATCAAAAGCATTGCCAGGGTCACCCAGGTTCTCGTTCCCATAATGATAATCGTGTATGTCGCTGGTGCTTCTATCATCCTGATCATGAAAATTACAGCTATTCCTCAGATATTCGCCCTGATCTTTAGATCGGCCTTCACGCCCACGGCTGCTACTGGAGGTTTTTTAGGTGCTACGGTCATGCACACAATCCGCATGGGCGTGTCCAAAGGCGTATTTTCCAACGAATCTGGACTTGGTTCGGCTCCGATAGCAGCCGCGGCAGCCAAAACGCCTAATCCGGTCAAACAGGCCCTGGTTTCTATGACTCAAACCTTCATCGATACCCTTGTAGTCTGCACGATGACCGGAATTGTGATCATATCCTCAGATCTTTGGACTTCTGGATATAAAGGTGCGGAACTAACGACTCTCGTGTTCGACAGCTTCCTTCCCGGAGGATTAGGCGGATTTATTGTGACGGCAAGTTTGATATGTTTTGCCTATTCTACAATTTTGGGTTGGTGTTATTACGGCGAAAAATCCATCGAATATTTATTCTCAGAAAGAGCAGTCAAAGGTTACCGCATCATTTTCGTTATTTTTGTCGCAATCGGAGCAATGTTGAAGCTCGAGATCGTCTGGAGAGTCTCGGATATCATGAACGGGATGATGGCTTTCCCCAATCTGGTTGGCCTAATAGGACTCAGCAGTGTGATCGCTCTAGAAACGAACAAGTATTTCTATAACAAAACATAACCCCCCCCTTTTCTTTTCCTCGACATCGTACCAGAAATCATCTCTAATTCCTCCAAAATTGTGACAAAGGAACGGGCAAGTTGAAAAGGAGGCCATCTTTTCAATTTACACCTGAAATTTTTTGTGCTATCGTGATTGGCATAAACTTAAGAGAGATGAAATGAAGATCGATGCACTGCGATTGGTCATCAGCTCGGCGCGGAAGTTTATCAACATGGGAGCCCTTTCCCGCCTGTGGAATCTAGTGAGAAACCTGCACGCTGCTGACATAGCATCTTTGATGAATCACTTGATTACCAGAGAGAAACTCATTCTTTTAAAGACCATCAATAAAAATGACAAAGAAAAGGGAGGCGAGGTCCTGAGCGAGCTCGTTCCAGAAGATGCAGCAGACCTGCTAAAAGAGCTGCCGGTCGAACAGATTTCTGAGGTCCTCCAAGAAATTGCTCCTGACGACGTGCCGCCCATCCTTCAGCAATTGCCTGATGAAATGCAGAACGCTGTTCTTGCAGCCATGGAAAAGAAGCCTTCCGAGGATGTGAAAGAGCTGCTTCTGTACGAAGAAGAAACCGCGGGCCGAATCATGTCTCCCAATTTTTATGCCCTGAACGAAAACACCAACGTCTCGGATGCCATCACGGCTATGCAGTTGGAAGGCGATGTGGAGTCTGCGTTTTATCTATATGTCATTGATGATCAGGAACGGCTCAGAGGTGTGGTCTCATTGCGCCAACTTCTTTTTGCCCGTCCCAATACTCCTCTAAAAAATATCGTGACGAAGGAGATCATCAGCGTCCATACAGAAACCGACCAGGAAGTTGTAGCGCGCAATGTCGCAGCATATAATCTTGTCGCTATTCCGGTTGTGGACTCAAATAATAAGCTTGTCGGAGTGGTGACAGTCGATGATGTGATCGATGTTATCGATAAGGAAGCCACTGAGGACATGTATAAGATGGTTTCACTAGATACCTCGGACAGAATACAAGACAGCGCTTTTTCTTCGATTAAAAAAAGGCTTCCTTTCCTCCTTTTCAGCCTATTGACCGCTTCTTTAGCTCCATGGGTTATTAAACACTTCACGGGCACCATCGAAAAGGCAGTCCAATTGGCCGTTTTCATGCCTCTTGTTGCAGCCCTTGGGGGAATCGCCGGAAACCAGACCATCGCGATAATTGTACGGGAAATCGCAATTGGACAAATTAACTGGATATCAGCCAAAAAAGCCCTTTTTAAAGAACTCTTGGTTGGGATCGGAAATGGCCTCGTCATCGGCTCCATTCTAGGCTTGGTGTCCTACGCGCTGATCAACAATCCCTATTTTGGGCTAGTGTTGGGACTGGCCATTATCGTCAACCTGTTCATCGCTGCTCTGGTAGGAACTCTTATTCCTCTAGTTTTAAAACTAATCCATCTTGATCCAGCCCTCGGTTCGGTCAACCTTCTCACTATGTGCACAGATTCAATAGGATTTCTGACTTTTCTCGGACTCGGAACGCTGTTCTTGACTTATCTCGCATAAACCCTCGATGTCACTGGAACAATCCGAAGCTTATATTCTGAGAACATTCCATGTAGGAGAACAGGACAAAATTGTTATTTTTTTCACCAAAGATAAAGGAATAGCAAGAGGGATAGCAAAGGGAGCGAGGAAATTTGGCAACCGCTTTGGGAGCGGCCTGGAACCCCTTTCCCGCGTCAAACTTCATTATTATGAAAAGGAACACAAAGATCTGGTCATCTTGAACAACTGTGACCTCATAGAGTCCAACTTTGACCTTCAGAGAAATGTGGATAGAGCATTTATGCTCAGCTACTTTTCCGAACTCATCGAAGAATTTTTTCCCCAAAGGGAAAAAGACGACATTCTTTTCCGCCTATTAAATTCAACTCTCAAAGCCATGAAAGCCGGTAGCGATCTGGATTTTTTGGGGGCCTATTTTGAAGTCTGGATCCTCAAAATCAACGGTTTTTTACCGAGCTTTCATAAGTGCCGCAGATGCCGGAAAGAAATCGTGAACTCAGCATGGCTCTCTTCAAAAAAAGACGGGGTGTATTGCTCAGCTTGTGCCTTTCATAAAAAAGAGAAAATTCAACCGGAGCTGAATGCTTTCCTCCGGTGGGTGAAAAAAAATCCTCCTGCTCAACAGTCTGAATTGCCCATAGAAGTAGAAAAACTAAAGGCGATTCGCAAAACTCTGCAAGGAATCATCGTCTATCATATGGAAAAGGAACCCAAAAGCCTCCGCTTCATCAAATAACCTGAATTATTTATACAAATTGCTAATATCATCCTCCATATTTAAAACATGTAAAAACTACAGAGGGAAAATTGAGGGGATGGGAAGGATCGTCCGGTGAAGAATAAAGAGGCGCAGGAAAAAGAATCCCTGCAACGGGCAAATCAAGGTCAGAAACAGCAGTCCAGGTTTACAAAAGTCTTGCTAGATATCGAAGTCTTCTTGGATAAATACAGAAGCCATTCAGAAAAAAGCAATTTGCTCGGCGCTCTTATCCCAGGGCAACATAATCTTCAGGACATCCGAAGAGAGACAGAAGCCCGATTTAGAAAGAGAGCCAGGCTACCAGGAGAGGTTTATCCGACATAAGGCAGAACATCGAGCTCGCCGAGAGAGGGTGTGACCTCTTCGCTCACTTTGAACGCGAATGGAGAACAAATCGGTATCATATTTGACATGACATACGAAAGTGTCGCGGGAGATTACTATGTTATTCCCGAACTTCAGCGGACAATCAGTGTGGATATTCGATACGTGCTTTTTATCACAGAAAAATTCTCAGGAGCCACTCATATCATCAAAGAATTAGGCCTATAAACAAGATTATTCACACGATTTTATTTTTTTAGCACTTTATTCAATCGATCACGGAAGCGGACTGCCGGAGGCCAATCAGGTGCCAGTTGAAGCACCTTTTTGTTGATTTCCAACGCATCATGGAATTGCTTTTTTAAGGCCAGAAGAACAGCCTTGTTGTGAAGGGCCTCGACATTTTCAGGATTTATCTCTAAGGCCCGATCAAAAGCTTTCTCAGCCTCCTCGTAGTTTCCTAGTGCCGAATAAGCGCCTCCGATATTGGCATAAACTCCTTCTGCCCTTTTTTCGATAACTTCAGCTTTTTTATACCATTCCAGGGCTTCAGCCCATCTTTTTTCTTCAGCTGCAAGATTCCCAAGATTTATACAAGAGAGAAAGTCATGGGGATTGATGGAATATGCGTCCTTGTAATATTTCTCGGCAAGGGCTGTATCTCCCATTTTTTCATAAACAAGGGCCAAGTTATAAGACACAAGATCCTGTTTCGGCTCATGGTTCACAAAAAGTGGTGCCACCAACGCTAAACCAACCAAACCGAGGATAATTACACTTTGTCTGCGGTTCTGATTCCAGGATGCAAAAATAGACTCTACCGCTAAAGCTCCTATCAGAACTAATCCCGGTACCGCAGGCAATCTGTAGCGAGAAAAGAGGAAAAACACAACAGTCGAAGCCATCCACATAAAGAGAAACAAAAGAACAGGGAAAAACACAAAGAGACGTCGCCTCACAAACCACAACCCGATAAGTGCCAAAAGAGATATGCTTCCAAATTCGAGGAGGGGAAGATTATAGATGAAGGAGGTCTGTTTAACATAATAATAATCGACGGCATCCGGCCACTCATACCAACTCCAGAACATCTGGATTTTTTTTGCTTGAAGCTTCAAGAAGTCCGAGGGATTCTTTTTTGCCCAATTCAGAGATTTGCGCAACCAAAAATTGGAGACTTCATAGGGCGAAAGATGCTTCCTCATCTCTTTTTCTGCCAGCCGGATGGGTTCTGTTCTCTCATAGGCAGGGACCTGCTTTCCTGGGGAAAGCGGAACGTATGTTCCTGTAGCACGAGGATTATTACCGATATAGAAATTCACACCTCCCTGGAATGTTGTCGGCAAAAAATTGCCTCCCACTTTCCAATTGCGGAAGGCCACAGGAAAAAGAATAACGCCTATTCCCAACATAAAAACAGAACTGCGCAGAAAAAAGACAAGAACTTTCTCGCGGGGCCGAATCGAAAGAAAGATCAGAAATGGCACGATCAAAAGCATATTCTCACGCAGCAAGGAAAGGAAACCACAAATCACTCCCGCCAATATCCAGAGAGCCAGAGCTTTGCTCTCTCTCGCTTCAACCAGAGTCCAGAACAAAAAACACACAAACGCGACAGCCAGGGACTCTTTGAGCAGCTGAACATCATAGAACAGGTACACGCCATAAAAGGCAGAGAGCGCAGCCGCAACAAGCCCAACTTTTCCCCCACCAAGCTTTTTTCCTGTGCGATAAAGAGCATAGATTCCCAACAGGCTGATCACAATCTGGATTAGATATACAGCATCCGGAGAGTGACCAATCAGGGTGTAAACGGCGGCAATAAAATAGGGATATAAAGGAGCTTGGAAAAAGACTTCTGAACCCAACCAATTGCCTTCAGCGATTTCGTTTGCCCAACGATCATATGCTTCACTATCCATAACCAGATGGGCGAAAAAAGGGTCCTCCCGTACATCCCACCAGTGTGCCACACGCAAAAAAAGAGCCGCCAACAATATAAGCAAAAGGATGATCTTTTCTTTCTTATTCATTGCCAGTTAATTCCTAGGCCAGCGATAAAAATCTTATCCCAATTCAATAAACTTGGAAAATTCATGAATAATTCAGCTTGAATGACCTTTTTATTTTATCAAAAGCAGCTCGAGCTTGTGACCGTCCACCTACTTGCAGCCCCCGATTGTGAAAACACCACCATTCTCAAAGCCAATCCGCGCATCTTGCCCATCCATTCTGGGATGCTCGTTGTGCAGCTGAACTCCTTGGCATATACCGTATTGCGAAACAGCGGATATTCCATTTGTTTTTCGATTCCCTCAGAAGCCCTCTCCCCCGTCAGACAGAATATTCAGACTATCACCGACTGCAGCGATCCCATTTTCCCGGGATAATGCCGGTCTGCATTTCTCCCTCTCCGATTTTGGAATAAAAATGACTCCTAAGAGATTCTTCTTCATTACATTCTTTTTCTTCAGAGCTGTCAACACCTGGATTCCTCATAAAATCCGTCTGCGCTTTTCACCCTTCTAAAATACAAATTTTCAAATCCATCCATCTTTTTTGTATGATGTCCAATCGAATCACCAGTGATCAATTTTGACATTTTTTTTTGCGCAGAGATATAATCGGCAGTGCTTGAAACAAACACAAAAAAAAGACAAAACTAGAGAGGAGGGAGAATGAAATCAAAAAGTCTGCACCACTTTTTTTTAGGTGTGTTTTTTACATTTTTGTTGCTGTTGAATTTTGGTGGCTGCTCAAAAGAACCAGCTTCTCCGGCCGATATAGTGCTGCTGAATGGCAATATCTTTACGGCCGATGCCGACAATCCTTCGGCAAAAGCTCTGGCAATCACCGGAAACAAGCTCACAGCCGTGCTCTCTGATGAAGAAGAAGCAAAGAAGTACATCGGAGATAAAACTGAGGTGATTGATTTACAGGAAAAATTTGTCACACCGGGAATTATCGATGGCCATGTCCATTTTAACCGAGCGGGCTCTTTGATCATGGACGCCAATTTGATGACTGTATCTGATGAAAAGGGGTTAAGGGAAGAGATCAGCCGCGTGGTCGGGCTGTTGGAAAAGGAAGAATGGATCACAGGAGGCTTATGGGGAGCATACGAGCATTGGTCCCTGGGAGATGCCGGGAAAACGGCTTCTGACAAAACAAAAGCCTGGCGGCCAAACAGGACGATGATCGATGACTTAACCCCTGACAATCCTTGTTTGCTCTGCAGGTTTGATTACCAAGAGTGGCTGGCCAATACAGCAGCACTAAAAGCAGCAGGCATGGAAAATGAAAAAATCGACGGTATGCAGATGGGCTCTGATGGGAAGCCTTCCGGAATAATATTTGGATCAACTCCCGCTTTACAACGCTTGCGGCAGGCAGTCAAGCCAAAATCTCACAAAAGGATGCTGGATGAAAATCGGGCGGGTTTGAAAGCGCTTAGAGAAGCCGGAGTGGTGGAAATTCACGATATTGCCACTCCCGAGCAAACTAAGCGATTCATCGAGCTTCAAGAAAATGGTGAGCTGACCTGCCGCGTCTGGCTGAGACCAGATCTTTCTCTTGGCGCTGAACTGAAAAAACAGGATTTTACTATGGGACTTCACCCTAAAACCAAGCAAAAAGATACATGGCTGAGATATGGAGCTTTAAAGGGATACATCGACGGTATCATGGGCACGCACGGAGCACTTTTTTATGAACCTTATGATGATCAACCCGACAATTACGGGCATTGGCGCCGGCACACATCTGATGACCCCAAACTCAAAGTAGGCAACATGGAGAAGATGTACGATCTCGTTAAAATCGGCTTAGAGGGAGGATTTGTTCCCAATGTGCATGCCATAGGAACCAGAGGAGTGGCCGAGATGCTTGACCTTTACGAGCGGCTGAAAAACGAGGGAAAGGATCTGACAGGATTCCGGGTCATTCATGCCCAGGTCATCAGACCTCAAGATTTTCCACGTTTTAAAGACCTGAACGTCATTGCTGAAGTCAATCCTTACCACATCTCCGATGATATGCGCTGGATGGAAGAGAGAATCGGTCATGAACGGTGCAAAGGGGCTTATGCCTTCAAGTCTTTGCTGGATAACGGGGCAGTTCTCAGCTTCGGCTCAGACTGGCCGGGAACCAGCGCGGCCCTGTATCACATGCATCCCAAATATCTGATTTATGCTGCAGTCACAAGAAAAACTCTTAAAGGCAAACCTGAGAACGGATGGTTCCCTGAACAATGCATCTCGGTCGAAAATGCTCTCAAGGCTTATACGATAAACAATGCTTATGCTGCCTTCGAGGATGACATTCGTGGATCTCTGGAGGTAGGAAAACTGGCGGATGTCACAGTCTTTGATAGAAATCTGTTGGCAATTCCAGAAGATGAGATCCTCCAAGCCGAGGTTACTCACACCATCATCGACGGAAAAATCGTCTTTAAAAAGGATTGAAAGGGGGGGAGCGCTGGCTGTTTGGGGGATTTTGCCGGGTTTGAAAGGTAAAGGAGACAGGAGCCCTGCCCAGCCAGCATAGCGGGGCCATATATATTAGTCGTAGACATTAGAAAAAATTGAAAGAAAAGATGCTGGCTGTTTGGGGGAATCAGCAAAAAGGGGGTTAGGGATTTATTGGAAGGGAACCTGTCCAGCCAGCGCAACAGGTACATTATTAAGATACAACATTATATCTATAAAATCAATAGGTTTTATAAAAAAAAGTATTTTTTCCTCCAACTATAACTTAACAATCCTGATTCTGCCAGAAATGGCAAGAGTTATTTTATAACTCCCCCAAGTATTTGATAGCGTAATCGATGCGAGGTTCGAAACAGTTCCCTGGGGGTAGAACACAGGGCTGTTGTTGGCTTGAATTAAAACTCCCTCCAAGATATTACGGATTTCAAGTTGCCATTCACCACTGACTTGGTTATACCTTTCGATTTTGTAGCCGGTGGGACCAAACGAGATCCGAGATTTAGTCCCATTAAAAATAGCCTTGAAGCGGGCATAGTTTAACTTGGAATGAATTTCCCAAACGGCCTTTTGCAGCCTGTATTTATCAGAGGAGTTCAGAAAAGAAATAGAAGCTAATCCCATCAAGACGGCAAAGATGGAAAGAAAAACCAAAACCTCTAAAAGAGTAAATCCTTTCATAAATTTTCCCTCCATTCCGTGATTTTAAAACAGGAAATATACAAAACCGGTTTTTCAGTAAACAGCACATTTTTAAATATGCTCTCGCTTTGACGGAAAAACCGATCATCATACTTTATACTTATTTCGTTTTTATTAAGAGCCAGTTCTGATGTCTGCAGACTTCCAAACAATTGGATTTGTCTATTTTCACCAAGAACGGCGATTCCTTTGCCCGACGCCGATAAGGAGGCCTGGACTTTCATCTTTTCAGGCGAATTTTCCCCGATAACAATTTGCCCTGCCTTTTCCTCCCCATCTAAAAAATCCTGTCCTACGGCATGGATTACCAATTGGGAATTGGAGTCTTTGAGATAAGGCACACCCTCTTTCCACATCACTCCCTGGTAGATCAGGTGGGAAGAGAGTGTAATTTCATCAGAAGATATTATCGATAAATTGACACCCCTCAGCACACAAGGGATTTCATCTTGAGTGGCCATGAGGATTTTCCCTTCCGTATCTTCATAGCCTCCACCCAAGGAAAGGATTTTTCCATTGACAATGATTATTCCGCGTGGAACATACTCAAAGGATTGGATTCCAGTGGGATTGATAAAAATGGTCTTGCCATCCTCTGGACTGAACTTTAATATCCAAAGTTTCTGGCCTTGGTGAAATGCAATGATTTGAAAATTTTCCTGGATGGCCAGAACCATTTCATCCAGATCACCCTGCACAAACACCCCCCCCAATCCAAGGTCATCCTGGATCAAGTAAACCCCATCCGGCACAGGCTCATTGTTCACCTCTAGGCCTAGAGCCAAGCGAAGCTTCGCAGGCGAAAGATCTTGCGGATGAAATATCTCGATTTTCAAGGCTTTGGCCAATAATTGCCCAGCCTGCTGAGGAAGAAGGCCTCCTTCAGAGAAAGCCGCAGCGACAGGGAGTTGGTCAGCGTGTCCAGACGGAATCATTTCAATCTTGTTTTCCACTAAAAAAGATCTTCTCTCCTCCGAAGTCATCGGTTTATCCACGAGCAAAGGAATGGACGGCAGCGGGATGTGTCCTGCAAGTATGTCCAATATAGAAGCAAGAGAGGATGAGCTTGTTTGTTTGAAACCCTGCAATTTTCCTTCAGCCGAAATACGGCCTTTGTATTCCACCAAGAAATATTCCTGTTCCTCTCGAAGCCCTGAAAATTGAAAGTCCATCAGGCTTTCCCATGCCAGCCTTTCCCATTTATCGCCCAGATCTAAAGGGAGGTCGCAGCCCAGCGCCCTTTGAACAATGGCATCCCCCTGCGCCTGGGAATCATTCAACAATTGCGAGGCCTCTGTCTCTGTGAGCACTATTGGAGATGACACAAGAGAAAGCCGATTCTGAAGATAACCGTAACCCTGTTTGATGCCATTTTCCGAAGCATATTCCAGCAGCATGATGTTTTTTCTGTATCCCGAAGTTTTTAGATAGACCTGGGTGAGATACAGCATCCCCAGCGCTAGCGTTGAAAAAATAACAAACAGAAATACAGAAAGTAGCGTGAGAGCTCCATTGATATTTTTTTTATTGTTCCTGCAGAATCGAGGCCATAGCCGTATTTTTCGGAAACACAGTCGTTTCATATTTCATCTCCTCATCTATCTTCAAGCCGAGATACAACTTAACCAAGTTGGCTTTTCTGACATAATCAAATTCAAACGCCGCCACATTCTCGAGCAGAGGCTGGGCTGGACTGGCATTGACTTTCCTCCGAATCACTCCTTTGGCATCATCCAAATACAGGGAAATTCTCCTTAGCAAAACCACATCAGTGGTCTCAGGCAAATAGGTGGATACAAGCGGAGATTCAATCACGATGCTATTCTGGTCTGTTGAAACCACCGAGTGGACTTCACCTCCAAAAGGATTCAATATACCGATCTGTTGGCCTCTCTTAATTTTTTTCACATCTCTTACAGGTATGCGCCTCTGACCAGAGCTGAGAACCTCATCGATGGCCAGATCTTCATCCTTGCTTAATATAACCAACCTTCCTTGTGCATCACTTATCCCCTCGAGAACGCGTAATGCTATGGCCCCTGTGAGGCCCATCCCTGCAACCTGCAGGTCCCTTCGCATCCTATCTATCGCCGCATAAACGGCTGTCATCGAAGTTTCAGATTCCTTCAGCTTTGCAAAATGCTCTCTTACAGTCATGAAACAATTGAGGCTGAAAATGATAATCAAGAGGAATAAAAACAAACTGATCAGACTTTCCAATAAAGAAAAACCTCTTCGCACATTTTTCATCTTAGAACCCCAGCTCTTTAGAATAAAAAAGAACGATCCGAGCTTTTTTGTGGACACAGCTTTCCGAATAGCACTGCACTTCGATTTTTTTCATATTCGGGGAAATATCCAAGATAGTCCACTCTCTTTGAAAAAAATCGTTTCTTCTATGACTTCGGATCCTCTCTGCGTGGAAATTTTCTTCAAGTTCTTGACTTCCAAACGGAAGAGATTTCAAATATTCCAACTTATCAGATGCTAATTCTGCAGATTCCAGGCTGCAATCGCTTGTCCTTTTAACATACAAGGAATGGAGAGTAAGCTGAGCAGCTCCCAAGAGAAGAATGGCAACAATTGCAAATGAAACAAGAAGTTCTAGGAGTGTGAATCCCCGCGGCATGTTCTTTTTCATTTTTTCCTCATATTCATAAAAGACTGCAGGTGTTGTGCCATTTTTATTTTTGGTCTTTCCCTGGAGAAAAATCCAGACTTTCTTGAGGTGTCAACTTTTAGAGAAAAGGCAAATATAATCGCGGCTTTCTTGTGAACAAAAGTTGACAACCTGAGCACCACCTGACAAAATAAAACAGAACAAGGCGGGTCAGACGACTAAATCAATGGATTATCAACTTCCGAGAAAATGCAACCGATAAAAAAAAGGAGCCTGAAAGATAAAATCGGAAGTAACGAATCCATCATTGCGGTAAGCACACAGCTTAAGGGGAAAATATCCGGGATCGAGAGTGTGCGTATAGCAGGCCAACTTGAAGGAGATGTCAAAAGTGAGCGCTTGGTTTGGATACAAAAAGGTGGGAGTATTAACGGAAATATCGTCAGCCCTTTTGTCATCATTCAGGGAAAATTAATCGGAAACATAACAGCAGCCGAACAGGTCGAGATTCGGGAAGAGGCTTATGTCACCGGGAATATCCAGACCCAAAGAATTGCCATGGCTGACGGGAGCTTTTTCAAAGGGGAGATTCATATGTCCCGCAGCATTGACAAATCCATTCATTTTGTAGAAAAAAGACAGACACAATAATTAAGGAAGGAATAAAATAATGTTTGACCAAAAGGAAAAACCCAAAAACCTGGAGCACGAAGTTGAGGATTTAAAGGAAGACTTGGATCTTTTAAGAAGGAGAGTTATTTCTCTTGAGGACGATATGAGGAGTGTAAAAGAAAAGTTGAGGAAAACGTCTTTTTCACCCGGGCTCTAGGAAATAACTTTTTCACACTCGTTATGCAAGAGCTATCTCAAAAACGACCTGTCTTGGGAGGGGCCCTCTGTGTCGATCTAGAAAAGGAATACGATCCCTATCAGAGAAGATTATGAGGAATAACAAAAATCCAGATGCCCGGTTTGCAGAGGCATTCGAAAAGGCCGGATTCGAGACCATGTTCGTGTACTGGCCGTTCATGAAGGATTTTCCATCCATTCCTTGGAGGACTATTTAGCTTTTGCAAATCACTTCTTCCAGAAATTCTTGGATCATAATGTCGTTTGCATTAAAAACTCGATGGCCTTTGGTCACACTCTTTTTTATGAAGATGTT
Organism: uncultured Eubacteriales bacterium; assembly: GCA_964580235.1. Taxonomy (GTDB): domain Bacteria; phylum Acidobacteriota; class Aminicenantia; order Aminicenantales; family Aminicenantaceae. Next base: position 22,678 of record CAZOJY010000048.1, read on the forward strand.
CCCTGCGAATTAGCCAGCACTCTTTTCGCTCGCGATTCTTCCACACTCACACAGGAAGAGTTAAAAGTGCTGGAAGATTTTATGTTCCATCGGAGCGGCGCATTTCCCTTGATAGGAGAATTTGCCGCCTATGTAAAAATGTCCCCAAACGTATGGAAAGCGGCCTTCTGGCCGAATACGTTGCCTAAGACATCGCGCGCAAAATCTTCCGCGGCAACGCCATTCAAACTTTCAATCTCCAAGAGAAGCTAAATATAAAGGAATAAGCGAGATGAGCATCCACATCTATCTGATTCAAATGGACATCTCCAGAAGCAACATCATTCAAGAGTCAAGTCCATCTCAATCTAAAATTGACTCCATTCTCATTCCTTGATATTCTTTCTCCGTCCAGAATGGGAATATAAGGGTACATCAATGTCAGTTATATGCCCCAATTGTCAAACTAACAACCCTGACACCAAACGATTTTGCGGTGATTGCGGAACACCACTTTCCACATCAGCGGAAACTTCTCCCTCCATGACTAAGACCTTTGAAGCTCCCATGAAACGATTGGGATTAGCCTCTCTTTTTGCAAAGAGATATGAGATCCTTGAAGAACTGGGCAGAGGAGGTATGGGAGAAGTTTATAGGGTAAAGGATAAGAAATTAAATGAAGAAATAGCATTAAAAGTTTTAAAACCTGAAATAGCTGCTGATAAAGGGATAATAGAACGCTTCAAAAATGAGCTGAAGCTAGCCCGAAA
>CAZOJY010000049.1:0-23360 GCA_964580235.1 uncultured Eubacteriales bacterium
GTTACCTACTCAACATGTGACATTAAGAAAAAGAGCTCTTTGTTAATTTATTTAAATTGTAAATTGTTGAGACGCGACCCCATTTTTACCGCGACCCCATTTTTACCGGATGAAACAGTATCGGCCAATTCTGAGAATATCTTTAACGGGTAACGGGCTGGCGGATTCCAGCAGCAGTTCCGCAATCTCGGAGCTTGACAAACGTTTGTTTAAATTCTATATTTATATACGATATGAACAAACGTTTGATCAATTCCCCACTATGGAGGCTGTCATGAGAATTGAATCCATGAAGGTAACCGGCCTGGTGCTGATTTTTATTTTTGCGGGATCTGCCTTGGCTTCTTCCCAGAGCTTGTTCGAACAGGCCGCAGACAAAGATGAAAAAAAGCCATACGAGCTGAACGGATACCTTAGAGGAACACTCTTTGTCGGAAAGATGCCCGGTAATAACCAGCTCGAATTAAAAAGCGGGTATGGTGAGGCCGCCCTGAAGCTGAGGGTGGGGAAGCAGGGGTTCGGAGATGCTTTTGCCGAAGTCCGTTTCAGAAAAGGCCGGGAATTCCAAAAGGCCGTTTCGGATGTCGACATCAGGGAGGCCTATGTCAATGCCTATATTGGCCCTTTCGACTTTCGGGTCGGCCATCAGATCGTTGCCTGGGGACGGGGGGACGGATGGAATCCCACCGACAACATCACGCCGAAAAATATGATCATCCGCTCTCCGAACGAAGATGACCGGCGGCAGGCCAATTTCCTGATCCGTTCCAATGCCAATTTTCATCCTTTGAGAGTAGAAGCGATCTGGGTTCCTGCCTACAGCCCCTCCTATATTCCGACAGACCTTGTCCCGTTTCCACCGGGGATCGTTCTGGAGGAGCCGGATTATCCGGATGCCAGGCTGAAAAACAGCGCTTTTGCCTTCCGGCTCAATTTTGAGCTTCCTTCGATCGACGGGTCGATCTCTTATTTTAACGGACACAATCCCATGCCAGGAATTACGGCTGAAATTCCGCCGGTTATCACGCCAAACTTGGCCTTGAATGTTCTTTACAAATCCTACAGGATGCATATCATCGGGGCGGATTTTTCCACGGTTCTGGGCGGGCGCTTGGGCCTTCGGGGAGAAATTGCTTACAGGCGATCCCACCAGGATTACAAAAATTTCGTTCACATTCCCCACCCGGACCTGCAGGTTGTCGTGGGGATTGACAAGGAACTTGTGAATAATTTCAGCATTATCCTGCAGTACATCGGCAGATATGTGTTTGACTTCGAGGAGCTGAAAATGCCGAAAAATCCTTGGGATATTCTTTTGTATGAAATCGCGCTCAAAAACAGACTGATAACGTTTCAGCAGTATGAATTGAGTCATTCTTTCTCCTGCCGGGCAGCTTGGGAATTGCTGAATGAGCTGTTGGACGTTGAGGTGTTCGGCATGGTGAATTTTACGTCCAACGAGGCTATGTTCCGGCCGAAAATGACCTACGATATTGCCGATGCTTTAACCTTCTCATTAGGAGCCGAACTGTACTCCGGCCCTGACGATACTCTGTTTGGGCTTGTAGATTCCGCATTGAGCTCCTTGTTCGTGGAATTAAAAGCATCCTTTTAATGGAGTGATTGATGAAAGAGACAGACCCGAAGCAAAGAATTCTCGAGGCTGCAATTTCGCTTTTTGCGCAGAAGGGATTTGCCGCAGTGGGTGTCCGGGAGATCGCTGCCGGGGCCGGTGTCAACATCGCCATGATCTCCTATTATTTTGAAGGGAAAGTCGGGATCTTGAAGGAGATCCTGGAAGAATTTTTCGACCGCTATATCCTGGTTTTTGAAGGAGTGGATGATGAAAACAAAACGCCCGAGGCCTGCGTGCGTCGCCTGACCCGCAACATTGTCAACTTCGTCAGGGAAAATACAGAACTTGCCTTGGTCTCTTACAATGAACTTCCGCTGGATGTGCCTGAAATCACAGAGCTGAAGGCTGGAAGGATCACGGCCGTGATCCAGAGAATTCGTGGGCTCGTTATGCGGATGGGCTTCGATCCTTCGGATCCTTTTTTGATTGCCGTTGTCGGTCCTGGCCTTATCTCCACAATCTTTACAAATTTCAGGTTTCGGCCGGTCTTGAAGCGGGTCTTCGGATTGAGATTTGATGACGGCTATTATGAACGCTTCACAGAGACCATAGCCACATTATTCTTAAACGGCATCAAAGGGCTGGCAGAAGAACACAAAAAGGCAATGAAGGGTGGAGAATGACCGCAATGGCCGGAAAAATCGTTCGCTTTCGCTGGCCGATTATTATTGGATTTGTAGCCGTGGCACTGCTTTTCGGATCCCGTATTCCGAGTGCCGAAATCGAATCCGATTTGAAAGCCATGCTTCCTGCGGATATGGAGTCCCGGATCAACACGGACCGGATAGATGAATTGTTCGGCGGAACAGACATGTTGATGATTATTCTCAAGGCCAAGGACGTGCTCGATACAGATACCTTGATGCGAACGAAGGAAATCTCTAAAAAGATGAAGCGCGTCAAAGGGGTGGATAAGGTTTTGTCCCTGTTTGAGCTGAAAAATATCAAGGGAGAAGAAGGGGCGGTGATCGTTGAGCCTGCGGTGAAGCGAATCCCAAGAACGGAAGAACAAAAGGAAGAGCTGCGGCAGGAAATCAGGGAAAACGACATCGTGTACGGCAGTGTGGTTTCGAAGGATTTTACACTCACAGCCGTCATCGCCCTCTTGAAAACCGATGTTTCCGACAGCGTTATCGTGGAAGAGATCCAAAACCTCGTCGCGCAAAGCCAAGGGAAGGAAGAGGTCGTGCTTGGTGGGCTGCCTTTCACAAGAGTTCAGCTGACAAAAAGCATCCAGGGCGATTTCCGCCGGCTCCTGCCTCTGGGAATATTCGTCATGCTGGTGTTCCTGTTTTTTTGTTTCAGGCAGCTCCGTGGTGTTGTGCTGCCTTTTGTCGTGGTTATCATGTCCATCTTTTTTGCCATGGGATTGCTTCCCCTTTTAGGATGGAAGATTCATGTGATTACCGTTTTGGTGCCGATCATGCTGATTGCCATCGCCAATGACTACGGAATTCATTTGATCGCGAAATACCAGGAATATAATTTCGAGGGAAATCCCTCTTCGGAAGAAGAGCTGGCGATGAATATTTTCAGCCATCTTTCCAAACCTGTGATACTTACAGGGCTGACAACCGTAGCAGGGATGCTCTGTCTTCTCGGCCACATCATCATTCCTTCACGCCAGCTGAGCGTGTTGTCCTCAAGTGGAATTCTGTTTGCGCTGGCGGCCAGCCTCCTGTTCATTCCGGCTGTGGTGTCCATGCTCCCAAAATCGAAACCGATCGTGTTTTTGAAAAATAACAGAAAGCCCTTTTTGGAGAAGATATTAGATCTTTTTGGAAAGATTGTCACATCCAGACCCAAGACGATCATCATTTTTGCCTTTGTTTCCGCGTTTGCTATTTCAGTCGGAATATTTTTTGTTATCGTGGATACCGACCCCAATAAATATTATCCTCCGGATCACCCCGTGGCCTATTCGGGACGGATGGTCAATGACAATCTGGGAGGAGCACAAAACATATCTGTTGTGTTTCAGGGCGACATCAAAGATCCGCAGATTATGAAAAAAATCGATAGTCTCGAGTATGAACTCAATGAAATGCCTGAGGTGGGATACACAACCTCCATTGCGCGGGTGATCCGTCAGATGAGCCGCGCCCTGAATGATTATCAGGATGAAGGGTATGATAAAATTCCCGACAGCCGGAATGCCGTGGCGCAGTATTTTGAGCTGTATTCGATGAGCGGGGATCCGGATGATTTTGAGAAGATGGTTGATTTTGCGTATGAACATGCGCTTTTGACAGCGCGCTTGAATACGGCCAGCACAAAAAAGATGGACCATGTCATCAAGCGGGTGAAAGAGAAGATGACAGAGGATTCCAGCCTCATGCTGGTCGGCGGATTCGGCTTGATTCTCTCTGAATTGGCACACAAGGTTGTGGATGGGCAACTGCTATCTTTAGGCCTGGCGATTTTAATCGTAGGGATTTTGCTGATGATTTTGTTCCGGTCTGTGACCGCCGGGCTGATATCCGCCGTGCCCCTGGCTGTCTCCATAATGACGTTGTTCGGCCTCATGGGAATTTTCCGCATTGAGCTTAATGTTGCCACGGCCATGCTTTCTTCGATCATGATAGGTGTCGGGGTCGATTACACCATTCATTACCTATGGAGATTCAGGAAAGAAAGACAGAACGGCCTGGATCTGCAGGAGGCGGCAAAAAAAACCCTCCTCACTACGGGACGAGGGATTGTCTTTAATGCGCTGTCTGTTATAGTCGGATTTATCGTGTTGTTCACATCCAGCTTTATGCCGGTCAGATTTTTTGGCTTCCTCGTCGTTGTTTCTATATCGTCATGTCTTATGGGTGCGCTGATATTGATCCCGGCTCTTTGTATCGTGATTCAGCCCAAGTTCCTTGAACCCAAATCACTTTGACTCATAAATCATCCAGGTCATTGTATAAAATGAAGGAGTTAGACATGAAAAAATACAAAGCACTCATTGTTGTTTCAGGAATCATTTTTGTGTGGGCGGTGCTTGAGCCGCAGGAGAATCTCGATGCCAAGAGAATCGTGGATGCGTCATTCCAGGCAACCAAATTGTCCGGCTCGGAGATGCTGTCCACGATGACGATCTTCGACAGCCGGGGAAGAGAGCGGATCCGGAAAATCGCGACTGTCACAAAATTATACGAAAGCGGGAAGACGGAAAAAAGGCTGATCCGTTTTCTTTCACCGGCCGATATCAAGGGGACAGGACTGCTCACCTATGATTATGAGAAAAAAGATGATGACATGTGGCTTTTTATGCCGGCCCTCAGGAAAACCCGCAGGATCGTCAGCACGGAAAAGGCAAAAAATTTCATGGGCTCAGAATTTACTTACGCGGATATGACCCCGCCCATCCTGGACGATTTCACGTACGAGATGTTGGGAGAGGAGGAGGTGGGCGGCACAGCATGCTGGAAGATTGAGATGACTCCTGCCGATGATGATGTGGCCGACGAGAATGGTTTTTCAAAAAGGGTGACGTTCATCGCGAAACAAGATCACGTCATCCGAAAAGCGGTTTATTATGACCTGGACGGCGAGCTTCACAAGGAACTTACGGTCGACAAGGTTACAGAAATCGATCCAGAGAACCATAAATACCGGCCCCTGCACATGATGATGGTCAACAAACAGAATGGGAGGCGCTCTGTCTTGAATGTGGAGGAGATTCAGTTCAACCCGGATGTCAAGGATGAATTTTTCACCACAAGATATCTCGAAAGGTATTGATAAAAGGAATTTTGAGATGCTTAATAAGATGCTTAAAAAATTGATTTAGGAAATGAAAAAAGCTAAAAAAGGGTAAGCATGAAACAGAAGGTTTTGTTGCTATTCGTTCTGGGAAGTTCACTGCTGCTGTCTGCTGCAGTTCAACCTGCGGATGCGGAGAATCGCGGCGGCCTCAGTTTTCGGCTGGAGAATGATATTTTTTCAGGCACAGACAGGTATTACACCCAGGGGTTTAAATTGACCTGGATTTCACCCGTCAGAATGCCGCACCGGTCTGACCCATTATTACGAAGGGCGATTTCTTTATCGTTCGGGCAAAACATCTACACGCCTTATGATATCGGGCGCGAGGACCTTATCGCCGATGACCGGCCTTATGCTGGCATATCCTATTTTACGCTGGCCTTTCACAGGAAAACAGACAGGAGCATGGATACATTTGAATTCCTTCTGGGGATTGTCGGGCCAAGTTCTCTTGCGGAAGAGGTGCAGAAATTTGTCCACAGCCTTTATAGGGGTACACAACCCAGAGGATGGCACAACCAGCTCGGGGATGAAATTGTATTTGATATTGTGTTCGACAGGAAATGGAGAATATATCGCTCTCAAGAGGAGAAAAAATTCGGCTGTGATTTGATCGCTCATGCAGGCAGCAGCCTGGGAACGATGACGACAGCTGTGGCCGCAGGATGGCAATTTCGATTTGGTTCGAATCTTCCGCATGATTTTGGGACATTCCTTCTTCTTCCCGGAGGGGAGGGAAGCTTTTTTTTTAATGAACAGACCAACCCTCGAACAGAAACAAAACACTCGGGTGTCCATGGATTTGTCTATTTGGGAGGGAATGCCGTGTATCGAAATATTTTCCTGGATGGGAATACCTTTAAGAAAAGTCACCACGTAGACAAGAATCCCTTTGTGGGCGATGTTGTTTTGGGTTTTGTGATCAATCAAAAAAGATTCAAGTTCAGCTATGCTTATGTTTACAGAACAAAGCAGTTCAAGACACAAGACAAATCCCAAATCTTTGGTGCTGTCAATGTTTCTTTCGTTTATTAATCGGATCAGGCATTGATAACTTTGATGACTTTTTATATGATTTTGTTTCCCTGTGCTTTTTAATTCTACCCTGGATAATTCATGTAGGAGCTTAAAATCAAGGATCATGTAAAAAATCATATTCATGAATTATCCAGGGTAATAATATGCGATCCTGATAGAGGAGGAATTATAGTATGAAAAATGTATCAGATGTTTTACAGGGGCTGTTATCTTTAACATCTAAAGGTTTGGTCCGATCAGAGATCCGAGAGCTTTTAAAACTGACAAGACAGCCGGGAGTCATTTCATTTGCTGGAGGCCTCCCCTTCTCCGGGCTTTTCCCGATCGAAGAGCTGAAAGACATTGTGAACACGGTTTTGGACAGAGAGGGAGAAACAGCCCTGCAGTACGGCCCAACCGAAGGAGACAGCCATTTAATCGAGTTTTTGGCGGAGTGGATGGAAGAGACCGAAGGGGTAAAGGTGGACAAAAGCAATATGTTGATTACCTCTGGATCCCAACAGGCTTTAGACCTGATCGGGAAAATATTCATCGATCCCGGAGATCCGGTCATTCTCGGACTGCCCTCTTATCTAGGGGCCATTCAGGCATTCAAAAGCTGCCGGGCAAACATGGTGGGATCCCACCTGGATAAGCAGGGAATCAATGTGGACACGGTCGCCGATATATTGAGAACATACACAGCCAAAGCCCAAAAGATCAAGTTTATTTATGTCGTGCCGGATTTCCAAAATCCTTCTGGTGTGACGCTGTCGCTGGAGCGGAGGAAGAGGCTGCTGGATCTGTGCTATGAATATGATGTCCTTCTTGTGGAAGACAGCCCCTACCGTGACCTGCGGTTCGAAGGGGACCCCATTCCGATGATTCGAACCTTGGATAAAAGAGGTTATGCCTTTTCTTTACACACGTTTTCAAAAATACTGTTTCCGGGAACCCGGCTGGCTTGGATCGTTGCCGATAAGGCCATCATGGAAAAGCTGACTATGGCGAAACAACCCACAGACCTCTGCACCTCCCCGCTGAACCAGGCGGTCGTTGCCGAATTCTGCCGGCGCGGCCTCCTCAAATCCCACATCCCGAAAATTATTAAACTCTACAAGAAGAATAGGGATGTTATGATCAGGGCTCTTGAGGAATACATGCCGAAAGGATCTGGGATCGACTGGACTCAGCCCCTGGGAGGACTTTTCCTTTGGGTGACCCTGCCGGAAAGTCTGGATGCCGGAGAGCTTTTCCCAAAGGCCGTCGAAAAAAAGGTGGCCTATGTCGTCGGATCAGCGTTTCATTTCGACCGGAGCGGCCAAAACACCATGCGGCTGAATTTTTCTTATTCGACAGAAGAACAGATTGAGGAAGGAATAAAAAGGCTGGCTGATTTGATCAAACAAGAGCTCAGCCAAACGTCAGACTTTTAATCAGGCTAGGAGGTAACATGCGATTCCGAAAAAGAGTTTTTTGGATTTTTTGGACTGCCAGTTTATTTTTTGTTGGGGCCTTGGCTTTTGGCCAGTCCATTCCCACACCCGAAAAGTTCTTCGGGCACAGGATAGGAGCTGAGAAAAAGCTGGCGCGCTGGGACAAGATCGTCGAATATATGAATCTGGTTGATGATGCATCCGACCGTGTCATCGTCGAAGAGGTCGGGAAAAGCACGAACGGCAATCCTTTTCTACTGATGGTGATTTCCTCAGCGGCCAATATCCGGAACATTCAAAGATACAAGGATATCAATCACAGGCTGTTCGATCCCCGGACGATCAAATCCGAAAAGGAAGCCAAATCCCTGATCGAGGATGCCAAAATTTTTGTGTGTGTGACTTGCAGCATTCATGCCACAGAAGTCGGAGCCACCCAGATGTCGGTCGAGATGGCCCACCGGTTGGCTACTGAAAAATCTTCCACCATCCAAAACATCCTGGACAACGTGGTTTTTCTCCTCGTCCCCTGCCTGAATCCGGACGGGCAGGTCATGGTGACAGACTGGTACAACAAAACATTGGGGACGCCTTATGAAGGGTCCCGGATGCCCTGGCTGTATCATCCCTATGTCGGACACGACAACAACAGGGATGCGTACATGTTCACGCAGAAGGAGAGCAGGCTCATCGGACAGATTGTTTTCCAGGACTGGCTTCCGGAAGTGTGGCTTGACGAACACCAGATGGGTAGCTCGGGTGCGCGGATTTTTGTGATGCCGGCCGCTGACCCGATCAATCCCAATGTCGATCCTCTGATTTACCGCAACACAGGGCTTTTGGGATTTGCCCAGGCTGCTGCTCTCGAGAGAGCCGGAAAGGAAGGCATCATCTGCGGAAGATCCTACACATACTGGTGGCAGGGGGCCATGGGCTGGGCCGGGTGGTGGCACAACATGCTGGGCATGTTGACAGAGCTGGCGTCTGTCCGGATCGCCACATCTGTCGAACAGCAAAAAGCCGACCCCAGAAGGCCCCAACCGGCTGATACGGCCAGAGGCTCAAGGGGGAGGTATGAGCGGCCGAGCAGAGGACCGATCCCGCCGCCGAGGGATATCCAGTTCCGGTCGCAGTATCCCCGTCCCTGGCTGGGAGGGAAGTGGACGCTGCGCGACATCGTCGACTACGAGCTCATCGCGACCTTCGGCCTGCTGGAATCTGCGGCGAATCTACGTTCCCAGCTTCTCGAAGGCCTGTACACCGTCGGGAAACGCCAGATCGATCTGGGCAAAAAGGGCGATCCCTATGCCATCGTTGTCCCCCGGGATCAGGCGGACCGGCCGAGCGTGATCAAACTGCTCCAGACCATGGCCTTCGGAGGAGTGGAAGTCCATCAAGCAAAACAGGACTTTACCGCTGACGGGATTTCCTATTCTGCCGGAACGTACGTCATCCTGATGGCCCAGCCTTTCCGCGCCTATGCCAAAGACCTGCTGGAGGCGCAGGATTATCCCAAGATCTCGCCTGCACCCGGGGTGCCCGCGCAGCCCCCGTATGATGCGGCGGGCTGGTCGTTGGGGATGCAGATGGGGGTCGAGACGGTATTTGTCAAAAAGCCGTTTGAAGCAGATCTTGTCAAGCTCGAAACAATCGAGTTGCCGCCCGGCAGGACAGCTGGCAAAGGGGCCCAATTCATCTTGAGCCACAAGCCGAACAACAGCCTCGTAGCCGTTAACCGCCTTCTTAAAAAAGGATATGAGATAGAGTGGCTGAAGGAGGAAGTGACGGTCGATGGAAAGACATATGCGCCCGGTGCCATTGTTGTCAGGGGAAGCGGCCTGGCAGCGACCATGAATGATCTGTGCCGCTCTCTAGGAATCGATGCTGCAGCCGCAGACATCCGACTGTCAAACACCCTGCGCATCCGTGCGCCTCGAACAGCATTGTACCAGTCTTGGGGAGGCAATATGGACGAGGGTTGGACACGCTGGCTATTGGAGCAGAACGAGTTCCCGTATGAGACCATCCACCCTGAGGACATCCGCAAGGGCGATCCCTCCGAAAAGTTCGATGTTATTATCTTCCCGGATATGAGAGAAGAGCAGATCATCCGGGGATTGACAGGGGAAACCACACCCCCCGAATACAGGGGCGGGATCGACAAAAGTGGTGTCGAAGCTCTGCGGAAGTTTATCAGAGGGGGCGGGACAGTACTCACGATCGGCCGGAGTGCCACGTTATTGATGGACGAATTCGCGGCTCCCTTCCGTGATGGGCTGCGGGGAGTCGGTCGGGAGGAGTTCCTCTGTCCCGGCTCCATCGTGCGGGTGCTGGTGGACAACTCGCATCCGATCGCCTACGGCATGCCGGCCCAGGCCAATGCTGTTTTTTCCAATTCTCTCGTCCTCGAGCCCGTGCCGTCGTTTTCGACCATGTCCAGTTCGATCGTCGTGCGTTATCCGACCGGGAACATTCTCCAGAGCGGCTGGCTGCACGGAGAATCTCATCTTTACAACAAAGTGGGTGTGGCGGAAGTGAAGCTGGGCAAGGGCCGCATGGTCTTGATCCCGATCAAAGTCCAGCACCGGGCCCAGCCTTACGGTACATTCAAGCTGCTCTTCAACGCCATCCTGACTTCTGCCGCCGAGTAAACAGGCGAACGAGTGAGCCTGAAATGCGTGTTCATTCACCGATGATTGCCTCCATGATTTTTCTTTACATCTGCTGGCAATTGGTGTATGGATAAATCCAAAGAAAATCGATCTTGGAGGAGAAAGCATGAATAAGCGTGCCGTTTTTTTATTTTCTGTCTTGTTTATGATTCCGGGCAGCTTCTTGATGGCCCAGATAACCCCATGGTTCTACTGGACTCTTCTTCCCGAGGAGCAGATGGATTATATCGTCGGGGAGGCTTCAGGGGAAGAAGCATGGCATACCATCGTGGAGACGGCCGGATATGTGAGAAACAGGCCGTCGAATGAGTACGCCGGCACGTTTGTGGAAAGCCAGTACATCTATGATCGGCTGAAGGAATATGGGCTTCCGGGGGCGGAAATCGTCCGCCTTCCTGGAGGAGACACGTGGGATGGAGTCAAAGGAGAACTCTGGGAAATCAGCCCGAACCGCCGAAAAATCGCTTCCTATCGCGACATAACGGCCATGCTGGCCTCAGGCAGCACTGATACAGATGTCCAGGCTGAACTTGTGTGGGTGGGTCAGGGATCAAAAGAAGACATCACGAAAGCCGAAGTGCAAGGAAAAATTGTGGTTACGGAAGGAAATATGAGTGGTGTCTACCGGGAGGCCTGCACGAATCAGGGTGCCCTGGGTATTGTTGCCATCAGCACGGTAGGGGCGGATTGGGACCCGCTCCAGATGTCATTCCGGGGCATAAGAGGGCGCAGGAGCACAGAGGAAAAGCAGGCGCCGAAGTTCGGCTTTCAATTCCCCCGGCGGGAGGGAAAGTTTCTCAAAGCCCGCCTGCTTCGGAGAGAAAAAATCACTGTCCACGCTGTTGTCGAAGCCAGGACGGAAAAGTATGAAATGCAGGATGTCGTCTGTCACATCCCGGGCACAGATCCTGCTGCCGGAGAAATCATTTTTTCGGCTCACCTTTTTGAAGGTTTCATCAAACAGGGTGCCAACGACAACAAATCGGGCAGCGCTGGAATTCTCGAAGTGGCACGGGTGCTGCATACGCTTATCGAAGACGGAAGGCTGCCGCGTCCTAAAAGGACGATCCGATTTCTGTGGGGGCCAGAGTTTTCCGGCACAGGCCCATGGGTCAAGGCCCATCAAGACATCATGGAAAAAACACTTTGTAACATCAACATGGATATGGTCGGAGAATGGCTGAGCAAACACCAGGCGTTTATGTGCCTGATGCGGACAACCTACGGGAATCCCCATTACATCAATGATGTGATGGAAAATTATTACAGGTATGTCGGAGAGGGAAACAGGGAGCGAATCCAGAACCGCAGCGCTGCAGAGAAAGTGCCTCACCGAATCGTGGCTCCATCCGGAGCGGACGAGCCTTTTTATTATTCCATCGAAACCCACTACGGTGCCTCTGATCATGAAGTCTTCAACGACTGGTCCGTTGGTGTTCCGGGTGTCATGGTGATCGCATGGCCGGACAGGTGGTATCATCTATCCGGAGATAATCCGGACAAAGCTGATCCCACCCAGCTGAAACGGGTGGCCATCATCGGGGCGGCAGCGGCCTACACCATTGCCAGTGCCGATGATGACATGGCCATTAAAATCGCAGGCGAAGCTGCAAGCAACGGCACACGCCGGCTCGGTCACAAACTTGGTGTCGGATTAGAGATTATAAATAGAGCGGATGCCGAAACACTGGCCCAATCCTACAAACAGGCCCGCCTTCATGTGGAGATGGCCATAATCAATGAGAAGGAAACCTTGGAATCCATTCTTGAGCTTGCCAAAAATAAAACGACAGTCGGTCAGTACATCAAAAAGATGCAAAAAACCATCGATGATGTGGGCAAATCCCACCTGGTGGTTCTTCTAACGCGAATGGAAGCTGTCGCCGAGAGGTTCGGGGTTAAGCCCGTCCGGATCACGCTGAACGAGTTGGAAAAACGGGCTGCAAAAATGGTCCCCAAACCCTTGTCTTTGATAAAAGAAGGAGGGTACAGGGAGTACAGAAATCTCATCAATCAAGTTCCAAAAAAAGAAAGAGACAAATATCCCTACGGGAGAGACGGGATTCCCAGCACGAGCGAACTTCAGTGTCTGATCAACGGAAAGCGGAGCGTGTTGGAAATAAAAAATATGCTGGATGTTCAGTACCCGAGAAAATCCAACCTGGAAAGCGTCATGAATTACCTCCAGATCCTGAAGCTGGCAGGGCTTATCTCTTTTTGATTCCCTTGATGGCTCCTTCGATCAGGCGGTAAGCAGCCTGTAGCGAATGGCCGTCCTTGTCCCTTTCCCCGAACGGCATTGAAGCGATGCCTATGGCCCCGGCCTTTTTGTGCCGAAACATCACCTCCAACGCTGCCGCCAGTTCTCGGCTGGTCGGTCCTTCAGGCGCTGTGAGAGGGTGGCCGCTGACTTCGCTTGGATCGAGTACGTCCATGTCGATGTGGACATAGATGATTTCTGTCAGATGGCTCAAGCGCTCCATCTGCCTGTTTATGTTATCTGAAAGGTTCCGGATATCATCGACTGATATAAACTCGCATCGGGACCGGTCCAGGAGTTCCTGTTCCAGGGGATCCACATCCCGCAGCCCGGCCATGACGATGTATTTTGTCGGCAGGGCCGGATCCAGGCCTGCTTTCAACCGCAGCCGCGTCAGGCACATGCCCGAGGCGATGGCCACCGGCATCCCTCCGAGCATGCCGCTGAGGGTGGTCTCCGGCGTGTTGAAGTCAGCATGGGCATCGATCCAGATAAGACCCACACGGAGCGGCTTCTGTCCTGCCAGGCCCTGGGGCTGGAGGCTGCGGGAATCTTTCTGCGTGCCTTTCCCGGGCCTTAGATGCTGGAGGCCTGCCAGCATGCCCAGCATATCCGTGCAGTTTTGCAGCAGCCCGATGGTGAAATATTCGCCTTTTTTGTTTTCGGCGATGAGTTTTCCCAGGTGTTTGCTCTCCAGGGCATCCTCGTTCCATTCACCGTATTCCTTTTCTTCTTCAGTCGTTAGTTTGATGGTGGCTATTTTTGTGACATCACACCCCAGGTTTGCCAGCCGGTCCAAAAGGCCGCTCCCTTCCATGACAGCCGGTCCTTCGCTTCGGTTTTTCAGGATAAAAATCTTTATTTTTCCTTTGGTCATCGTTTCATTTTGTGCAGATAAAATGAGTGGGAACAAAACCGTCATCCCTAAAAAAATACTGAGCATGTTTTTCAATGTCCTCTCCCGCTAAAAAAGTCTGGCTTAATTTAATTCTCGGTCTATTAAACCGCATTGTCTTCTAGGGATTTATCACAGGTAAGAAAATGTGTCAAATTTTGACAATGCCCTTTCCTTGTGATACAAGAATTTAAATCGGTTTTCAAAATTTCCTGAGAGTCTAAAGGAACGTTCAAGAATGGATATAGCCCGAGTAAAAAAGGATGCGTTGGCGATTTTCGAAGCAGGAGTAAAGGCGGTCAACGCGGCTCAAGCGATAAAAAATCATCTCATACTCGAAAAAAACCGCCTGATTGTAGGAAAGGAATCAATCGATCTTTCTGTCTTCGACAGAATATCTGTTATTGGGGCAGGGAAGGCCTCCGCCGCCATGGCGCGAGCCATGGAAGAGATTCTCGGCGGGAGATTGAGTTCCGGTCTTGTCATCACAAAATATAGCCATGCGCTTCCTCTGGACAAGGCCCGGGTCATAGAAGCGGGACATCCAGTACCGGATGAGGCAGGTTTTCATGGAGCCCGGCAGATTGTTCAAATTCTTGAGAAAACCGATGGAAAAGATCTTGTGTTTTTTTTGATTTCTGGAGGCGGCTCTGCTCTTTTGCCTTATCCTTATGATGGATTAACTCTGAAGGACAAACAGGATGTGACGAGAGTCCTGCTTGAAGTTGGCGCCAGCATCCACGAAATCAATGCCCTGCGGAAGCACCTTTCCCGGGTCAAGGGGGGGCGGCTGGCAAAATTTGCCTACCCGGCCGCCCTGATTTCTCTTGTTCTTTCCGATGTGATCGGGGATGATCTGGACAGCATTGCTTCGGGCCCTACCGTCCCCGACCACAGCACCTTCGATGACTGCTTGAGCATTCTGGATAAATACCGGATTGTCGAGCGCATTCCTTCGGCGGCGAGAGAAATTTTCAAAAAAGGAGCCCGCGGAGAAATCGAAGAAACACCAAAGCCTGGAGATCCTGTTTTCGAAAGAACGCAAAACCTGATCATCGGCAGCAGCATTCAGGCCGTTAAAGCCTCTGAGAAAAAAGCTGCAGAATTGGGATACAACACCCTCATTCTTTCCACCTTCATCGAGGGGGAGACCAGGGATGTGGCCAGAGTGCACGCTGCGGTCGCGAGGGAAATTCTGAGCTCGGGAAATCCGTTAAATAGGCCGGCCTGTGTTCTATCCGGGGGAGAGACGACGGTCACCGTCCGAGGCAAAGGGAAGGGAGGACGGAACCAGGAGTTTGTCCTTGCCGCGGCCGTGGAAATCGCTGGATTGGGAAATATCGTTGTGCTGAGTGCTGGAACCGACGGAACCGATGGTCCGACCGATGCCGCCGGAGCGATAGCCGATGGATCGACCATCTCTCGAGCCAGGAAGGTGGGATTGAATTCCGCCCATTACTTACGCGATAATGATTCCTACAATTTTTTTGCCGCCCTGAATGATTTGATCATCACCGGCCCCACCCGAACCAATGTCATGGATTTGAGAATCGTTCTGGCGATCTGAGGGCTCTTCGTCCGAGGATGATCAGGTTTTTCAAGAAGTCGACTGCCAGTAATTGAGATTTACCCATTAGGTTTTTTCTATGAGGTGGCTCTCTATCTCCGTGAGTATTTCTTGTTTTTCTTTGTTTGTCCCGAGATAGTGGCTGATTTCCTCGAGATAAGATTCCAATCTTTTAGACATTTTTGTTCTCCTCTAAAAGCCGATTCAAGATTTCGTTCTGCCGCTGCCATATTCTGAGAAGCTGTCTGCGAACGTCTCTCCCCTCTTTTGTGATGATATAAAACTTACGGGGCCTGTCTTTTCTGACATCCCATTTGCTTTTGATGAGACCTTTTTTCTCCAGCCTTCTCAGCAAGGGGTACAGGGTATTCTCTTCCACTTCATATCCTTTTGTTTCGAGATGTTTGGCCATAGCGTATCCATACCTGTCTTTTTCCAGAAGGACAAGAACGAGCACCTGCAGGAAGCCTCGATTCATTTCTGTTTCGAAAGGGCTGATGTCTGTGGCCATCCCGATTACCTCCTTCGGTGTTGATCTAAAAATTACTGTGTCATATACTTATACTGTGCAATATAATTATAATGTATAAAACACTGTATGTCAAGCCCTTTTTTATTATTGACATTTCCAAGGACTGGGGGTATTTTTATGCAGATTAACCGACGAATATTCACTTACATAAAATATGGCAAAAGAATCCTCACAAAAGCACGTCACAGAATTAGCCCGCGACATGGGATTGATGCATGTCACCATGATCGGCGTCGGGGCCATGATCGGGGCCGGGATATTCGTATTGACCGGATTGGCCGCAGGAGTGGCAGGTCCAGCTCTTCTTCTTGTATTTGCCTTCAATGGATTGGTCACCGGACTCACAGCCATGAGTTATGCCGAACTCGGTTCCTGTTTCCCGGAAGCTGGCGGTGGCTATCTCTGGGTCAAAGAGGCCCTTCCCCAACCTAACGGATTCCTTTCCGGATGGATCAGCTGGTTTGCCCATGCTGTTGCATGCAGCCTGTATGCGGTCGCCTTCGGCACTTTCAGTGTGGACCTCCTCAACATGGCCGGTGTTGATTTCAAAAGACTTTTATCTTTTACTTCCTCGTCTGAGCCTTTTATCCTTGCGGCCAAACTCATCTCTGTATTCGCGACCCTTTTGTTCGTCTACATCAATTTCCGGGGTGCCAAGGAGACCGGTCAGGCCGAGAGCTTGATCACCATCCTCAAAATCATCGTGATCTCCATGTTTATTGGGTTTGGCTTATTTGCCATATTTTCCGGGAAAACGCCGGAACCCTGGTCTGAACATTTTCGGGGCTTTTTTCAAAAGGGTCCGTTGGGCATCATCATGGCTATGGGCCTGACCTTCATTGCGTTCGAAGGGTATGAGATCATTGCCCAGTGCGGGGAGGAAGTCAAAAATCCGAAAAAGAATATCCCCCGCTCGATACTTCTTTCTCTCCTGATTGTGGTGCCCATCTATATTTTGGTTGCCTTTGTGGCGCTGGGAGCAGTCACTCCTGAGGGACATCAGGCCTCCTGGCAGTATCTCGGCGATAAAGGCGAACTTGCCATGATCGAAGCGGCCGAGCACTTCATGCTGGGTAAGCTGGGGAGGATCATCTTTCTGATCGGCGGACTCTTCTCCACCATGTCGGCCTTGAACGCCACGGTCTATTCCTCCTCCAGGGTCAGCTTTGCTATGGGACGCGACCACAACCTGCCCGGTATTTTTGGAAAAATTCATCCGAAAAAAAGAACGCCCCACATGGCTGTTATCATTTCCGGCGTGCTGATTATTTTTATGGCTGTGGCCCTTCCGATTGAAGATATCGCCAGTGCCACAGATGCTATGTTCCTTTTGCTTTTCATCTTTGTGAACCTGGCCGTTATCAATTTGCGGAAAAACCGTCCGGATTTAGACAGAGGCTTCAAAGCCCCCTTGTTTCCTTATATTCCCATCATAGCGGTTTTTCTGAACCTTTTCCTGGCAGTGTTCCTGTTTTTCTACAGACCTCTGGGGGTTTGGGTATGTGTTGGATATCTTCTGTTTGGCATCGGCTTTTATTATCTTTATTCGCGGCGGAAAGAATTTGTGGCAAAAGCGGCGCCGGCCGTTCATACAGAACAGCCTGTTTTCGAGGCTGCCCCCTGTGATTTTCATATCCTGGTGCCGGTTGCCAATGAAAAGACGGTCGAGCAGCTGCAGCGTTTTGCTATCAGGATGGCCAAGGCTTATACCGCCGACATCACGGCTTTGAATGTCATCCAGGTCCCTGCCCAGCTCCCGCCGAGCGAAGGACGGAAGTACGTGGATTGCGCGCGAACTTTGCTGGGCAAAGCCAGGGACGTTGCCGAACAGGAAGATATTCCTGTTTATTCCCTAGTGAAATTGACTCATAATGTTCCTAAGGCCATTATTGAAACTTGTGAAGAGCGAAAAATCGACCTGATGGTTCTCGGTTGGGAGGGAGAAAAGCCGGCCCGCAACAGAGTGTTCGGGACCATCACGGATGAGATCATCCTCAACACCGTCTGTGACATTGCGCTGATCTGCCGCTCTCCGGCCGATAAGGAAATCGACAGGATATTGATCCCGGTCAGCAGTATTAGATATGCGGTTCTTTCTTTAAAGGTTGCCGAAGCCATTTTAATTCATAATGATACGCCTATCGTGCTGTTCCACGCCACATACCATGATGATGTGGCAGATGTCGAGCAAAAATATCAGGAGGAACTGCAAAAATTGAAGGATGAAATCGATCCTGACCGGTATCGAGTGGTGGTCAAAAGAACCCAAAACGTAGCCAAAGCCGTCCTCTCAGAGATCCAGCGGCATGATTTAATCATCATGGGTGCCCCGGAAGAAGGTTTGGTCCGACGGGCGCTGTTCGGCGATCTGCCTGTGGAAATTGCGAGAGAAACGGACATTCCGATCATCCTGACAAAAAGACACACCGGGTATGTCAAATCCTGGTTCCAGAAGTTCTTCGGCTCCCGCAAGACCATGCTGGATTGATTAAATGGGGTCGAGTCTCAACATTTGACATTTGGACATCTTTATAGAATATTGAAAATGTCAAATGTTGAGACTCGACCCCTAAATGCGACAAAGTAAATCATAGTCAATTATGTCATATCCATGAATAAGCCGGTTTCTCATTCCAATGATTTGATTCCAGGGAATATCTACTTTTTTTTGCTTTGTGGCTGTTGAATCCCGATTGGCTACCTCGCCGATAATTTCCATCAACCTGGCTAATGCCAATTGCATCATTTGATTGTTACCCAATTCTTCCCTGCTTGTATTACCAAGCAATTCAACGGCTTCACAGGCATGGTCAAGCTATATCTCTAAGACTAAGCTGCTCATCATCCTTGCTCATATTGAACCTCAGCTAGGTCTAAAACTTCATCCCGGAAATGGGGATTTAATCCTTTTACGGTATGCATTTCTACTTTATGTCCAAGGATTTGACTTAACTCAATTTCCATGCCGGCCAGAGTAATTAGCCCCACTTTAGCCCCGGGTTCGAACTCTATAAGTAAAAGAATTTCCTTTTTGGGCTTGGTCCAAATTCTTTGCTATTTTCCGTAATTTCCACCCACTGACATCCAAGAATAAGGTATCACACCCAAAATGACAAGGTCAATGACTCCCCACTCTCCTCGGCTGCCATCAGGAGTTCCTGTTGGACATTATGAGGCGGAGGCGATCTATGATTCTCATCCGGCCACCACATGAAGGACAAAGCAGCGGATCCATCTCAAAGACCTTACGGATCATCTCGGCCCAGCCTTTGGATGGCACAAATAGAGACTCTTCTTCAATGATAGGGGGAGGGGAGAACACAGAGTTGGCCTTGCGTATCTTCCCCCTGTGGGCGTTGGAATAAAGGCCGTAGTAGCGAATCATGACTTGTCCCTTATCGGGGATGTGGGAAGTGACTCGGGCGATGAATTCCAGGTAATCCATCGACTCCTCCTATGAGTCTTGCCTCGAACACTGATAGCGAACCTTTCCCTCTGTCTCATCGAAAAACAGCCGCTTCAAAGACAGCAGAGGGCGGATCATGTATTTGCCGACCCTCACGGTCTCCTCTTTGTCTGTAGCCCTGACCTGGCTGTGGACATTGAAACCTGTGTGCCGCCAGCCGAGGATCTTTGCGACCAGGGGAAGCCCGATGAGCTTTTCCCGCAGCAGCATGGAGAAGACCTCGTGGGTGAAGATTTCTTGGATAACTTTGTCTTGGAAACGACAGACATGGTGGAAGGCGCCATCCAGGGCTGTGCCTCCCTCGGTAACCAGCACATGGATATGGGGATGGAAGTTGATGCGATCTCCGAAGGTCTGGATCACTGCAACGATTCCTGGCATCAATTCTTGGCCTGAGACAGTCTTGAAGTATTTTAGCAGAGCTTGAACCGAAGCCATGCAGAGGGAGGAAAGAAGAGACGGTCCTCACCTCCAAAACATTCGAGCTGTATTGATTTTAGGATTAACCTGACTCGACATTGTATGTCAAGCTTAATCAATGGTAAAACCGGAAATTATTGCGTGGCACAAAACCGGAAGTTTTTACGTTGCCTTGACAGGCCTGAGCTGATATTTGACACTTCCACCTATTCCTTGATATCCTTTTGCCGACCGAGAAAGGAATAATGGGGGACAGCGATGTCAATTAAATGTCCTAAATGTCAGGTTGAAATATTAGATGATTCCCGCTTCTGCAGCAAATGCGGAACGCCCATCCATCCAGGAGACAAGGCGTTTTTGTCTCACACGCATACCATCCTCAGGCCTATCGATGAAATGGTCCCTGGGAAAATCCTTGCTGACAAATACAAGATAGATGAGGTGCTGGGGAAAGGCGGGATGGGAATTGTGTATAAGGCTGAGGACACAAAGCTCAAAAGGAATGTGGCCCTCAAGTTCCTGCCTCCTGAGCTAATGCAAGATGAAGAGGCTAAGGAACGCTTTGTACTCGAGGCTCAATCTGCAGCAGCCCTGTCCCATCCCAATATCTGCACCATCCATGAAATCAATGAAGAGAATGGTAGGTCCTTCATCGCCATGGAATATGTGAAGGGGCATAGCTTAAGGGAAAAAATTGATAAAGGACTTCTGGAGGAACAGGAAGCCCTGGATATTGCTATCCAGTTAACTGAAGGTCTGGACGAGGCGCATAAAAGGGGAATAATCCACAGAGATATCAAAAGTGCCAACGTTATGGTGACAGAAAAGGGTCAGGCCAAGATAATGGATTTTGGGTTGGCCAAAGTCAAGGGGAGAACCCTTCTGACAAGAGAGGGCACAACACTTGGTACGGTGGCCTATATGTCTCCTGAGCAGGCCCGGGGCGAAGAGGTTGATTTTCGCTCGGACATCTGGTCTTTGGGAGTGGTTCTTTATGAGATGCTCTCTGGGGAGCTGCCGTTTAAAGGAGACCGGGAAGCATCTATCCTTTATTCAGTTGTGCATGAAGAGCCAAAACCCCTCAAAGAAATAAAGCGCGATATTCCTCTGGAACTGCAGCAGGTCATAAATCGTGCCTTAAAGAAGGAAACGGGATCCCGGTATGCATCCGCAGCAGAGATGTTAAACGAACTGAAGAAATACCAGGATTATCTTCGGGCAGAGGAATTGGGAGCATTTAACATGCGAACATTGCTTCGCCGCATCCGCAGGCCTCAGGTCGCAATACCAGCTGTTTGTGCGGTCCTTATTATTGCCTTGGTTTCTGTCTGGTTTTTCAACCGCCAGGCTAAAATCCGCTTGGCAAGGGAAAAAGTACTTCCAGAGCTCGAGCGGCTCGTTGAAGAAAATTGGCGGGATTTCACTGAACCTTACAGACTTGCAGAAAAGGCAGAGAAATACATTCCGAATGATCCAAAACTTGCAGAGCTCTTTTCAAAATGTTCCTTGAACATAAACATCAAAACAGATCCTCAGGGTGCAGAAATATATATGAAAGAATACGCTATTCCAGACAGCGAATGGGAATTTTTAGGTGTTTCGCCTATCGAAAAAATCAGATTACCTATCGGAATCTTCAGGTGGAAAATAGAAAAGGAAGGCTATGAGACAGTTTTGGCTGCATCTTCCACTTGGGACATAGATGTAGTGGGGAAGAATCTTTTAATTGCATATGATCTCGAGAGAGTGTTGGATGAGAAAGGAAGTATTCAGCAGGAAATGGTGCGGATAACAGGAGCGGACACGCCTTTTGGGAAGTTGGGTGATTTCTATATAGATAAGTATGAAGTCATGAATAAACAATACAGAGAATTCATAAACAGCGGCGGGTACAGAAACAGGGAATACTGGAAACATAAATTTGTCAAGGATGGAAGGATCCTGACATGGGAAGAAGCCATGGCAGAATTTTTGGATCAGACAGGCAGGCCTGGCCCTGCCACATGGCAGGCAGGAGATTATCCCAAGGGCCAGGAAAACTATCCGGTTTCGGGAATCAGTTGGTATGAGGCAGCAGCCTATGCAGAGTTTTCGGGTAAAAGTCTGCCGACAGGACAGCATTGGGGATTGGCCAGGGGCGAATATACTCCTTTAATCATATGGCCCCAGCTTGGGGGCTACGCTGTTTTTGCTCCCTTTAGTAATTTTGAAGGCAAAGGCCCTGTTCCGGTGGGGAGTCTTCCGGGCATAACGTCCTACGGCGCCTTTGATATGGCGGGGAATGTAAGAGAATGGTGCTTTAACACGACCCAACAAGGGAAATTGATAAGAGGTGGTGCCTGGAACGATAACACCTACATGTTTGGCAATTGGAGTCAAGCTCCTCCCTTTGATCGTTCTTCTAAAAACGGATTCCGGTGTGCTCTCTATCCTAATCCTGAGAACATCCCCGATTCAGCATTTCAAATGGCAGAGTATGGTGAAACTATTGATTTTTATAAAGAAAAGCCGGTTCCGGATTCTATTTTTCAAGTTTACAAAGAGCAATTCTCTTACGATAAGACCGATCTGAATGCACGCATGGAATCAAGGCATGAAAGCTCTGAAGCTTGGATTAAAGAGCGCATAACCTTTGATGCCGCCTATGGAGGTGAGCGGATCATTGCCAATCTTTTTCTTCCTAAAAATGCTGCGCCCCCCTATCAGACAGTCATTTATTTCCCTGGCGATGCTTCTAGATTTCAAAAATCGAGCAAAAACATTGACAGTTATTATGAATTTCCGGTTTTCCTTTCTTTTATAGTGAAAAACGGCCGGGCTGCCCTCTATCCTGTCTATAAAGGGACATTCGAACGCTGGGATGCTGCTGTGGCTACAATCCAAGTCGGAGACAATTCCCATCTGTACACTGAAATCCTGATTCAATGGGTGAAAGATTTCAAAAGATGCATCGACTATTTAGAGACCCGTCAGGATATAAACAGCAACAAGCTTGCCTATTACGGAATGAGTTGGGGAGGAATTCTCGGAGCGATCATCCCCGCCGTGGAGGAACGTCTTAAAACAAGCGTTTTAGCGGGAGTAGGCCTCATGGATTGGGGTCGCCCTGAAGTAAATCCAATTAATTATGTTACCCGAGTGAAAACGCCTACCTTGATGTTAAGCGGCAAATACGACACGATTTTCCCATATAAAACATCAATAAAGCCTATGTTTGATCTTCTAGGAACTCCGGATGAACACAAGGAACTGAAGTTGTACGACACCGACCATATCCCCCCCAGAAACGAATTCATCAAGGAAACCCTGGCTTGGCTCGATCGCTTCTTAGGGCCGGTGAATAGATAATAACTTCTGACTCGGCTATTCTCTCTCATAAAAATATGTGAAATATTTATTTCTATTCAGATGCATACGTAAATTATTCGAGAATGGACATATAGTGTATGATATAGATAAAAAGAGGTAATATTTTGTATGATATCAAAAGTTGATGAGCACGACAGAATGACCAGAGATCACATGAACCGTACTGTGGTACTCCGGGACGGACGGACGCTGGGCTATGCTGAATACGGCGACGTCGCGGGAAAGGTTGTTTTCCACTTCAACGGTTCTGGTGGCTCACGCTTGGAGCATCCTGCCAACGAGTCCATCCTCACGGATTTAGAGATAAGACTCATCTCGACCGACAATTTATAAG
>CAZOJY010000050.1:0-12455 GCA_964580235.1 uncultured Eubacteriales bacterium
ATCCCTTGTAGACGACAGCATCATTCAGGGCATGGAAAACCCGGTCTTCACCACCAATGAAACATTCGGATAAACCATCAGGAGCAGCAGACCGATCACCATCGGAATGACCAGAGGAATCAAGAGACTGATAAAGCCACCGATGGCTTTTCCGAGAATCAACCTGTCTCTGGGAAGTCTGTTAGAGAGTGCAAGTTTCAAGGTCCCCTTCTCTTTTTCACCGACTATGGCATCGTAGGTGAAAAGAATGGCAAACAGGCTCAGGACGATTTTGACGATAAACGACAGATCGAGCGGACCGAAAACAGCAAAAATCGGGTTGCTGCTGTATTTGGATTCGGTCATGTTTGGATCATAAGCGATATTGACCGAGGCCACACGGCCGACAGCCTCCCAGATGCCACTGACGATCGTGCTCAACACCTGAGGTTTCCTGTTGATCTTGGTCCCCAATCCAGCAAGCTGCTGATAACCTTGCTGGCTTTCTAGATTCTTTTTGTTCAACGCTACGGCAGCACTGTGCTCCTTCAGCTCTGCTTGGTAATTATTGATTCCGGTGTACACCGCCAAAAGAATCAGGATTGTACAGAGCAAGAAGGTAAAAACAAATCTTGGACTCATGATCGTGTCTTGAATTTCTTTCTTGATGATGTCTCGTAACATATTTTACTCCTGTTTTGCTATTACAATTTATATCAGGGCTTTCCCATTCAACTTATTATACCCAATTTTGTGCCAAATCATTCATATAAAATATATAAGATTCTCCTTCCAACAATTTAGTCCTTTTTCTTATACGAAAGTCAAGAGAAATGGTTTAGCCGGAGCAGCAGGGGTGCTCACTCGATGTGGATTGACTTAAAAATTTTCCTCTGCTATAAATTTTTTACATGTAAGATGAACGGGATGTCCAGAGGTCCGGCTTACATGAGGGAAAGAAAATGCCGATTAATAATCCAAGGAAAGGAAAAAATCATGAAAAAAGCGTTAGTATGTGGAGCGGGCGGATTTATCGGGTCTCATCTGGTAAAACGGCTGAAAAAAGAAGGATACTGGGTCTGTGGTGTCGACTTAAAGTATCCCGAGTTTTCAGACACCGCAGCGGATGAATTCCTGATTCTCGACCTCAGAGAACAAAACAACTGCAAAAAATCGCTGATGACACCCGAAAGCAATCCCTTTGATGAAGTCTACCAACTGGCAGCCGATATGGGCGGCATGGGGTTCATCGAGTCGGCAGAGTGTGAAATCATGCGCAATTCCGCTTTGATCAACATCCATATGATCCATTCCTGTGCTTCGCGTGGAATAAAGCGCTACTTTTTTTCATCCAGCGCCTGTGTCTACAAGGATATGGAGCCGGAAGAACCGGAGCTTTCCGAGGAAGATGCATACCCGGCCCTTCCAGATAACGAATACGGATGGGAAAAACTGTATGCTGAACGCATGGCGATGGCTTACGGGCGCCGCTTTGGCATGGCGGTCCGGCTTGCCCGTTTCCAGAACACCTACGGGCCCGAAGGCACCTGGCAGGGAGGACGGGAAAAAGCTCCCGCTGCGCTTTCGAGGAAGGTCGCTGAAGTCGAAGACGGCGGGACAATCGCCATCTGGGGGGATGGGACGGCCGTGCGCGCCTACACCTACATCGATGACCTCCTGGATGGAATCATCCTGCTGATGCACTCTGACCTGGAAAACGGCGTCAACATCGGAAGGCAGGAATATGTATCCGTCAACGAATTGGTAGGAGTCATAGCCGAAGTGTCCGGGAAAACAGTGCACGTCAAAAACGTCGAAGGTCCAGTCGGCGTGAAAGCCCGCAATTTCAGGGCTGACCGCATCCGGTCGATCGGGTGGAAATCCAGAATTTCTCTTCGGGAAGGGATTGCCCGGACATATCCCTGGATCAAAGCTCAGGTAGAGGCCAAACGATCCTCCGAATGACCGGGATTATTCAGGCATGAATATTATTTTTGAGCCCTGGGACTACCTGATCGTCACCGCTTCAGACGAAGCGCAAGCCGCATCCTACGAATCCCAGCTAAATCTCCGACGCAAACTCGGCCTTCTCGCTGGAGCCAACCAGATCCTGGTCGTTCCAGATCCCCGGGGGCAGCGAATCGGCAGCGGAGGCAGCACCATCCATGCCCTGCTGAAAGTCCTGGACCGGGAATTCAGGACACGCGGTTTATCCAGCTTTTCTCCCGCTCAAATCGAAAAAACACTCAACCGGCTGCGCGTTCTGATCATTCATGCAGGCGGAGATTCCCGAAGACTGCCGGCATACGGTCCCTGCGGCAAAATATTCACTCCCATCCCCGGAAGATCAGATTCGGCACTGGGCCCCACAATTTTTGACAGGCAATATCCGGTCTACCGGGAACTTCCCTCCTTGGGGACCAAATCAGGTCATGTCGTGGTGACAACAGGAGATGTTCTCCTGTTTTTCTCTCCGCGGAAGGTTAAGTTTCATGGAGATGGGGTGACGGGCCTCGGTTGTTATGTTTCACCGGAACGGGCAAAAAACCACGGGGTATTCTGTGCAGATAAAAAGGGAAAAGTCCGCCATTTCCTTCAAAAGCCATCGATCTCTCAGCAGAAAAAAAGAGGGGCTATCCATCCGCAAGGACAAGTTCTGCTCGACATCGGAGTCATGGCAATGAATGCCTCTGCAGCCACAAGATTGATCACGCTGTGTCATGTCATACAAAACGATAAAACATTTCACTGGACCGGACCGGCCGCCGAAGAGATTTTGTCCGGGGGGCTGGACTTTTACCGGGAAATTTGCTGTGCCATGGGTAAAGAGGCCCGTTTTGAAGACTTCCTGAAAAATGTCCGGGTCTGCGGCTCAAGGCTATCAGAATCCTTTTTGGTGACTATCTTTAACTCCCTTTCCCAAGTCCCCTTTTATGTGCATCCGCTGAAGGACTGCACCTTTCTCCATTTCGGCACCCCACGCCAGCTGATCGAAACCGGTTCGGAATTGCTGCAGATGGAACAGGGGACCGGATCCCACGGCCCATTTTTGAGTATCAACAACCAAATGGGGAAAAAAGGCCGGATTGTTGGCTCAGAATCTTGGGTAGAAGGCTGCCGCATCCGCTCGACATTGACACTGGGCGGAGAAAACGTGGTGGTGGGCGTGGACGTGGATAAGCCATTGTCTCTGCCGCCAAAATCCTGCTTGGATATCATCAAAGGACACAACCGGAGAGGAGAGGATGTCTGGTTCGTACGCCTGTATGGAGTCGATGATTCTTTCAAAACCCCGATGCACGCAGGGCCCACAATTGCAGGCCGTGCCTTTTCTGAATGGACAAAAATGATGGGCATTTCGGATAAAGAAATTTGGGACTCAAATCTGTCTATTGATGAAAAAAACCTCTGGCATGCAAAAATTTTCCCGGCCGTTTCTTCGCCAGGTGAGTGCCGCGAATGGTTGTGGATGCTGAATCCAGCAGAAGCAACATCCGATCAAATACAGGCATGGCACAAGGCAGATAGATACAGCCTGGCGGAGGCTTCTAGGCTGGCGGCCCTTGAGGATTTTCACGACAGGCGCCGGAAAAACCGGGCTCAGGAAATCCGCGGCTCGCTGGGACGTATCTTTCAGCGGCAGAGCGGCTTTTCGGCCGAAGACCTGGCTTGTGTTTTCGCAGGTTTAGACGATAAGGAACGGTTGGAATGGACAGGCTATATCCTGAAGCAGTCCAAACGATACTTCGATGAGGGCAACATGTCTTCCAAATTAGACCGTCTCGTGTTTTCCCGGATTATCCACACCTTTGGCTCTGCCATAAAACACACCCTTTCCGAAAAAAAAGGGGGATGGCCCGAAAGCTTTCATTCCATTTACAAAAGTCTATCGAATCAGGAGAAAAAGTGGCTGAATTCCTTGGGCCTGGATGAACAAACCTCTCAAAATGCCGAAACCTGGTGCCAAAAAGCCCAGGACAGCGCGTTTGAAAACTTGAGCCGGACCATTGTCTGGAGCAAAAAAAAGTCCGAAATGTATCCCCGGTGTGCCGTCCATGCGGACGCAATCATCTGGGGCAGGGCGCCTGCGCGGCTGGACCTGGGCGGCGGCTGGACAGACACGCCTCCCTATGCCCTGGAACATGGGGGGTGCGTGATTAATGCCGCTGTGAATCTAAACGGCCAACCTCCGATCCATGTGTATGCCCGCCTGGTGGACAAACCTATGATCCGGATCACATCGATCGATCATGGGCAAAGCGCTGCCATAAATACCTTAGATGACTTGATGGATTACCGGAAGGCCACCAGCATTTTTGGGCTGGCAAAGGCGGCCCTGGCGCTTTCGGGATTTTCCCTGGAGAAAGCAAGATGGCCTGAGGGTGTAAAAACTCTTGAAGACATGCTGATACGTTTTGGCGGCGGTCTCGAACTGACAACGCTTGCAGCCATACCCAGCGGAAGCGGACTGGGCACCTCAAGCATCATGGGAGCGGTGCTGATGTCCGTCATCAACCGGATGATCGGTCGAAAGACGACCCACCGGGAACTTTTCAACCTGGTTCTCCAACTGGAACAGGAGCTGACGACCGGCGGGGGATGGCAGGACCAGATCGGGGGAACCGTCGGGGGTGTAAAAATGATCACCACAAAACCGGGTTTGATCCCCGATCCGATTATTCAATCGGTTCAACCGGACGTGCTGGATCCAAAGGTCACCCAGGGAATGACACTTCTTTATTACACTGGCATAAGACGGTTGGCCAAAAATATTCTTCGGAATATTGTGGGCCATTACTTAGATCGGAAACGAAGCACCCTGGATGTGCTGCGCAAACTGCACGTTTTTCCTCCTTTTCTGGTCGATGTTATGGAACACAATGACATGCAGCAATTCGGGGAATCGATCGAAACGGCCTGGCGTCTGAAAAAGCAAATCGATCCGGAATCCTCCAATCCTACCATTGAAGACATCCTCAAAAAATTCAAACCTTACATGATCGGAGCGACCCTTTTGGGTGCAGGAGGAGGGGGGTTTGTGCTGGTGGTGTGCAAATCCCCCAAAGATGCAGAAGCTGCCCGCAAAGCGCTGGAAAAGGATCCGCCAAACAAACTGGCTCGCTTTTTCGATTACGACATAAGCCCAACAGGTTTGGAAGTCACTATTTGTTAACGGACTTCAGTCCGTGTGAAAAACCTCTTTCATCGGAGCCCAACACAGCTCATCCTCCACTTTCAGACCTGTGTGAAGTTTCACGAAGTCCGTTCCTGAATTTTCCTCCGGGTATTCAAAATAGGAATACAGAGACATGTCCTTGTGATAAACAGAAAAATTCCGGATGTTTGTCACCTCCGGAGTCACGAATAATACAGAACAGGCGGTTTTAAAGGATTGGATCATTTTTCTATCGAATCTTCGGATGATTCTGGCTGTGAGCGCCATCCTTCTGGTCTTTTCATTCGACTCACATTGTTCGCCCCAATGGAAGAGTTCTTCCATCGAGGCCCACCATTTCCCTTCCCTGCGCGTCTTGAGAGGTTCCTGCATCGGCTCGGTCAGCTTCCACCAATCCTTGGTAATCTCGTCCCGGCGGATCTCCGCCATATCCCTGTCATAGTCTTCGCCCACGTATTCCCAGTAGGAAAACAACATCCCCTCTCTCAAGAAAATGGAATAGTTGCGGATGTTGGACTGGCGGATCCGGTCCAGAACGCCAGGAAAGGTGTGTTTGTGCAGGATGATATACTGTTCTTTGCAGTCCGGCTTAAGTCTAATAAGGCTTGCGACTCTCATTCCTGCGGTTTCATGAGTTCGCCGAATTCTTGTCGGCTTTTGCTTTATTCCTGTTTCTTAAAATTCATCGATTTCTCTTTTAAGCCGTATCTGTCCTTCCGCAATTTTCCGGGTGATTTTGATGGCCTTTTCATAATCTCCCAACAATCCACTTTTGAAACGTTCGTGCAGAAATTCTTTCTTCTTATCTTCGTCCATGTCCAGGAATGAAAAGAGGTCCGGGGGGATCTTTTCCAATTCCTTGGCTTCCTTATCAGAAATGAAATTAGCCAAAGATATATAAGCAGATTTCAATTGCTCCTTCATGTCCTGATCATCGACTGTCAATAAGGCAACCCTGATGGCGTTTTTTATCACTTTCTTGCTGTGCGGAAGCCGAGATTCAGGTATCATAAAAGTGCGCTTGGCCGAATCTTTGAGGACATGGCTATATTCTCCGATGATTTCAAAAACAGCCTTCTCGATCTCTTGATCTTTATCTTTCAAAATCTTTTCTTTTCATTCCGGACTGTCCGGCTCTGGATAAAAAATTTACCACAGAATTTGAAATTACATGGATTCCTGGTTTGGCATTTTGGACATTTGATATCCATGATTTTCCCTGTGATCTGGCCGGGGAAAGAATATCAAGGAAAAAGGGTGCTGTCAAATGGCGGGGCCGACGAGACTCGAACTCGCGACCTCCGGCGTGACAGGCCGGCGTTCTAACCAACTGAACTACGACCCCACCTAGGGGATACCGATTATAATATTATAGCTTCTGCGTTTCAACTCTTTTCAAAATCCTCATGGGATCGCTTCATTTCACTCGCGATGACAATTCCCTCTCACGATGACAATTCCATGAAATTGCGAGGGAGGCAGTTCCTTACATTTTTTCTAATGCGGCGACACGATCTTCGATCGGGGGGTGGGTGCTGAACAGTTTGTTCACCCGGCCTTTTATATTCTTGAGCGGATTTACGATATACAAATGCGCTGTGGCTTTGTTGGCTGCTTCCAATGGCTCTTTGTCCGCGGCAAGCTTCTTGAGAGCCGATGCAAGCCCGGGTGGATACCGCGTCAGCAGGGCTCCGTTGGCATCGGCCAGGAATTCCCTTTTACGGGAAATTGCTAACCGGAGAAGCTGCGCAATAAGGGGTGACAGGATAGCTAAAACCAGCGCTACCACAACAAGGACCTGAGCCGCATTTCCGCCGCTTCGATCCTTCGAGCGCCGCCGCCCCCCGCCCCAAAAAAAAGTCCTGAGGGTCCAATCACTCAAAAGCGCCACAACGCCGACCATGACCACTGCCAGAGTCTGGACAAGAACATCATAGTTTTTGATGTGGGACATCTCATGGCCGATGACTCCCTCGAGTTCCGCGCGGTTCAATTTCTGGAGCAAGCCTGTGGTCACCACGATCACCGAATTCTTGGGATTTCGTCCCGAAGCAAAGGCATTGGGAGCCGTGTCATCGATCACGTAACAGCGGGGCTTGGGCAGCCCGGCCGCAATGGCCAATCCTTCCACGACATTGTATAAATAGGGATAGTCCTCTTTTTTTACCGGCCGGGCCCGGCTGATGGCCAGCACGATTTTATCGCTCGCATAATAGCTGCCAAAAGTCATGGCCGCGGCAACGACCACAGCGATGACCAATCCTTCTGTTCCCCACCCCGTCAATTCACCGAACGCCCAGGTCAAAGCAAAAATCAAGCAGAGAAAAAACAGGATCAGAAAAAAAGATTTCCACTTGTTGCGGGTGATTTGTTCGTACATCGGAATGCCGTTTAGATTCTAATAATAGGTCTTTCGATCAGAATTCGACTTTAACAGGTTCTCTCGCTTCCGATTCTTCGATTTCGAAGTACTCTTTTTGCTTAAAACCAAACATGTTGGCGAGGATGTTGGATGGGAAGACCTGCTGTTTGGTGTTGAATTTCATGACAGTGTCGTTGTAGAACTGACGTGCATATGCGATTTTGCCCTCTGTCCCGGCAAGCTCTTCCTGAAGCATCAGGAAATTCTGGTTGGCTTTGAGTTCCGGATAATTTTCGACCACGGCAAACAGCGATTTCAAAGCTCCTGTCAGCATGTTTTCGGCTTTCCCCTGTTCGGCAACCGTCCCCGCGTTGATGGCCTGGGCGCGCGCTTCGGTCACCTTCTGGAAGACTTCCCTCTCGTGTTTGGCATAGCCTTTGACGGTCTCGACCAGATTGGGAATCAGGTCATACCGCCTTCTCAGTTGGACATCCACCTGCGCCCAGGCGTTGTCCGAACGGTTCCTCAACGTGATCAAGCCGTTGTAGATACCTATACCGGCAATGATAACTACGCCGATGATGATAAGGACAACCACTAAACCGGTCATATTTTCTCTCCTTCTTGTTTATTTTCCAAAATATTTAGTTTCCTCATTAGTTAACTTTTTTAGAGCTAAAAAGTCAACTTATTTAACAGATGTGCCCCGTTTTGGCTTCAACATAAATACTGTTTTGTCCGGAAAAATATTCAACATTTGCAATATATCAAATTTGATTGACACAACGATTATTCAATGTTATATTTTTAATCCATCGAATCTATCGAGGGATTTTTTTTCAAATCTTAAAGGAGGAATTTTTATGGCTTCATTAAAGGAAAAATTTGCTTCTAAGCTCGGCCCTGTGCGTGACCAAGTTCGCTCTCATATCAAAGAGCACGGGGACGTCGAAATCTCAAAAGTAACAGTTGCTCAAGCATACGGCGGAATGCGAGGAGTCAAATGCATGGTGACAGAAACATCGGCTCTTGATCCGTTCGAAGGCATTCGTTTTCGCGGTTACAACATCCCTCAGCTGCGGGAAAAACTGCCCAAAGCTCCAGGCGGCAAAGAACCCCTTCCAGAGGGAATTTTTCATCTGCTGTTAACCGGAGAACTGCCCACTGAAGAAGATGTCAAAGAAATCACAAACGAATGGCGCAAACGCAGCACTCTCCCTGACTATTTGATCGACGTGCTCAAGGCCATCCCGAAAGACACCCATCCGATGACCCAATTTTCTACAGGAATACTCACTCTTCAGAGAGATTCCATCTTTTCTAAAAAGTACAGAGAAGGCATCAGCAAGATGGAGTACTGGGATCCCATGTTCGAAGATGTGATGAACCTTTTGGCCAAGCTTCCCGCGATTGCCTCCTACATCTACCGAAAAAGCTACAAGAACGAGGAACACATCCCCCCCGATCCCAATATAGACTGGGGTGCAAATTTCGCACACATGATTGGAATAGAGAACGAAGAGTTCAAGGAACTGATGCGGCTGTATCTCGTGCTCCACAGTGACCATGAGGGCGGAAACGTATCTGCTCATACCACTCATCTTGTCGGATCTGCTCTTTCTGATGCCTATTATTCTCTCTCAGCAGGCATGAATGGACTGGCCGGACCTCTTCACGGATTGGCCAACCAGGAAGTGCTTCGCTGGGTCATGAACCTGATGGAGGAATTGGGCGGAGTTCCTGATAAAGAACAGCTCACAAAGTATTGTTGGGACACATTGAATTCAGGCAAAGTCATCCCAGGATACGGCCATGCCGTTCTCCGTCAGACCGACCCCCGCTACGCGGCACAGCGTGAATTCGCCCTGAAACACCTGGGTGATGACGAGATCTTCCAGGTCGTTAGTGCACTGTATGATATAGTTCCTCCCATTCTGGAAGAACAGGGCAAGGCCAAAAATCCTTGGCCCAACGTGGATGCTCACTCCGGCGTTTTGCTTCTCCATTATGGTGTCACGGAATATGATTTTTACACCGTGTTTTTCGGCGTCTCTCGAGCTATCGGAGTCCTTTCATCCCTTATTTGGGACAGATCTCTGGGATTGGCTATCGAGAGACCCAAAAGTGTCACCTCCGATTGGATCGCAGAACAGCTCAGAGGCAGATAAACAGAAGCTGAATCAAAGGACAGATTACAGAATTTACCTGGATTATCTAAAAGTTTAGATTGCTGCAGCGGCAAAGCAGCGGCCCATGAAGCTGTATTTGAATACTGCGAAGGGGCTGTAACGAAGCCGATGTAGAGAGATCAGCTTTTAGATAATTCAGGTTAAAGTTCAGGGAGGTAAAAGCAGATAACCTTAGGTTCGGTCATTTCTTGGAGGACAAACTTGATCCCCTCCCGGCCCAAACCTGAATACTTGACCCCTCCAAACGGCATCGAATCCAGTCTGTAGTCGGTAGAATCGTTGATCATCACCCCGCCGCACTCGAGCTCATAGGCAGCTTTGAAAGCGATATCGACATTGCGCGTAAATATCGCCGCATGAAGCCCGAACGGCATGGCATTCGCTTTTTTAACAGCCTCATCTATGCCGCACACAGAATACAGATTCACGGTCGGCCCGAAAACCTCCTCACAGTGAATCGCCGCATCCCCTGGAACGTTTTCCAATACCGTGGGCTCTACAAGGGCATCCCGGCGATTTCCTCCAGCAAGGATTTTTGCTCCTTTTTTTTCGGCCTCTTTTATCCAGTTTTCCACCCGTTTGGCTTCACTCTCTGTGATCATCGGACCCATATCGGTCTCGTCGTTCAGTTTATCCCCGATTTTATATTTTATAGTTCTCCGTACAAATTTATCCCGAAATTCCTGATAGATATTCTCATGGATATACAGACGCTGAACACCGATGCAGTTCTGTCCGGCCGCCCAAAAAGCACCAGATACACAGGATTCCGCCGCCCACTTCAGATCGGCATCTTCCCAGACGATTACAGGAGAATCAGATCCCAGCTCCATCCCGATTTTTTTAATCCCGGCCAGCCGGGATATCCTCTTTCCAGCCGCGATGCCTCCTGTAAATGAGATCATCCTCACCCGCTCATCTCTTACCAGAGAATCCCCAATGACACTTCCATATCCCGTGATCACCTGAAGCACCAGAGGAGGCAGACCGGCTTCCAAAAAAACCTCAGCCAGTTTCAGGGCAGAAAGCGGGGTTAAGGTGGCAGGTTTCAGGATGACAGAATTTCCTGCCGCGATGGCCGGACCCAGCTTATGAGCGACAAGATTCAGGGGATCATTAAAGGGCGTGATTGCCAGGACGACTCCGATCGGGAACCGGTAATAATAGCCCTGGCGTTTTTCCCCTCCCGGGAAGGAGTCAAAAGGAATGGTTTCCCCAAAAATGCGCTTGGATTCCTCGGCAGACACCATCAATG
This sequence comes from uncultured Eubacteriales bacterium, assembly GCA_964580235.1. Taxonomy (GTDB): domain Bacteria; phylum Acidobacteriota; class Aminicenantia; order Aminicenantales; family Aminicenantaceae. The sequence goes on from CAZOJY010000050.1 coordinate 10,962, forward strand.
TGTTGACACACCGGGAGGCCTCTTTGCGGGCTTCTCGAATGGTCTTGGATCCCTCCCGCGCAATAGTCGTTGCAAAATCTTCGAGATTCTCCGACACAAGCGCGGCAGTTTTGAAAAGCACCTGCGCTCTATCGAACACGCTCATTTTCCTGGCCACTCCGAACCCGCGGACAGAGGCTTCCAGGGCTGTTTCCACATCCTGGCCAGTGGCACTGGGGACGCTGTCGATGATTGAATTATCAAACGGATCACAAACCTCGATCTTTTTTTCCCGATCCACCCACTCGCCTGCAAGCAGCATCTTCATTTTTGGCCTCCGATGGCTATCAAATCAACAAGCATGCTGTAACCTGTGGCTTTTTTGCCTGCACCTGGCCCGACGACCGTCACATCTCCCAGGGTGTCGGTCGTAATGGTGACCGCGTTGGAGGCTCCCATAATCGAAGCCAACGGGTGCACAAGATCGATTTCTTCTGGCGCAACCGAAGCTTTCACGGCGCTGCCCTCCCGCCAGACCTTGCCGATCAGCTTGAACCGTTTGTTTCTCTCTTTAGCCTCGTTTATCGCAGCAGCCGTGATGCCGGTTATCCCTGTGCAGGGGTAATCAAAGGGTCTCCCGTCTGCTTCAAAGACATACTTAGCCAGGATGGTCACTTTGGCCAGGGCATCCCACCCCAGAACATCAGCATCCGGAACAGCTTCGGCATAACCCAGCTCCTGGGCTTTTTTAAGCGCCTCTTCATAGGAAAGCCCTTCTTCCATCCGTGTCAGGATATAATTTGTCGTCCCGTTTAAGATCCCCTTTATTTCTTGGATAGTGCAGCCCGCTAGATTTTCCCGGATGAAATTGATGAGGGGTGTTCCGCTCATAACCGTCCCTTCGAACAAAAACCGGACTCCATTTTCCTCCGCCAATTTGGTCAAGCTTTTGAAGTTGAGGGCAACCGGTCCCTTATTAGTAGTGACAACATGCATCCCGCGCTCGATGGCTTTCCGGATGTGCGCGGTTGCCGGCTCCGCTGTTTCTATATTGGTGTACGTGGCCTCGCATATCACATCGGCTTCCGCCTGTTGAATCATATCCAATGCATTACCTTCAAACGTTACTCCCGGCCAACCTGAAAGAGAATTTCCGCCGGCTTTATCCAGCGCTTCTTGGAGATCTATCCCTTCCGGGTTGTAAACACTGCCCTTGATTTTATCTGCAATGCCCACAGCCTGAATATTTAGACCATACATATTTAAAAGCTTTTCTTTTTTCTGCACGAGAAGTTCTGCCAGTCCCTGACCAACCGTCCCAAAACCGATAAAAAGTAAACGCATGACTAACCTCCTGAGAAATATCCGGAATCTGAGATTTCGATTCCATCGGTATTTTTAACCCTTCGGGCCGTAAATAATCCAGGAAAAGAACTGGCTGCCTTAAAAAAATTCAATAACACACAGGTCGGTTTAAGTCAATATCAATTTGGACTTGAAGCAATGGCTTTTTTC
>CAZOJY010000050.1:12555-19635 GCA_964580235.1 uncultured Eubacteriales bacterium
CACACAGGTCGGTTTAAGTCAATATCAATTTGGACTTGAAGCAATGGCTTTTTTCCAATACAATTTAAACCCTCAATGGGATATTTTTTAGAACCTTATTGCAGCCATCCCGATAAAACCGGACCACAACGATGAGGAGGACGAATGCATTTTAAATTCTTATCCGGTAGAGAGCTCAAAGCAATGGATGCGCTTCTGGAATATTACGGAGGCGCAAAAGCCATTTCCGAAAAAATCGAATCCATGCGGGATTACAACACAAGGAAGATGATTGCTGAGGGAAAAGGATTCGGAGATCTTCTGGAAAAGTCGGAGAAATATGTTCAAAAATTTGCCAAGGTCGAGGAATTCATCGAGGCGAACCAATTGACCTTCGACAAAAAAGGAGTATGCACGACGCAAGTCTCCGGATTTCAAGGGGCGCGCCCGACCTTTTATGCCATCAAGGACATAACAGAAACCGGAAATGTTCTATTTCCGGCGGAAATGATTTCTGTGGTCGGACTGACAGACACCTATGTCTACGGTGGGGATCTGATCACGACGCTTGCTCTCGCAGAAAACCTGCTCGGAGCCAGCAAGTTCTGCTCGACAAACCTCCTGGGAACACCTCTTCCTGAGGAGCGCTTCTCCCGTGTTGAGGGCATAACGGGAGAAACCTTTGAAAGGAGAGACCTGGGCAGCGGTATGAGTCAAATCATCCTGAAGAACATGGGGACACCCTATGGCAACCTGGGGGGAGTGGAAGTCGGAAACAACAATCACCTTGTCTACCTGGACGGCATCACCCGGGCTGCCCTGGAGACCGGCGCCAACTTTTTTTTGAATCCCAGTTGGTCCACGATTGTTGCAGCCTGCTATTACGCTAGAGAAATTCCCAATCTGTCCTTCAAAATCTCGATGCTTCTTTCTACACAAAATATCATTCAGCTCCGCATGCTGATGAACATCTTCAAAGAATATCTGCGAGAGGACGGCACTACACCCATTTATGAAATCAATATCGGGAATGCGGCAACCGCTGAAACCTTCATCCAATGCAGTAAGGAGATGGAAGCATCAGGCCTTGATATTTCCCTGGCAGCTCACCTCAGAATCAATCCTGACCTCGGAATGGAAAATTTCAACTGGACCGACAATGCCCATAAGGTTCTCGATTCTGAAAAGGACATAACCATAAAGTATGAGAGCGACGGGGAGGCACGTCCGTTTGATACCATGGAAGCCTATTTCCTTTCAGATGAAGAGAGAAATGAAAAGGCTACATTGATCGGCAATGTCATCTATTACAAATGTGTGCGATGCGACTTGGATGCCAAAGAAATCATGGCCAGGGGACATGAGGCACGGTTCGCAAAAGTGTCCTATGCCAGGAAAAAAGAATAGCGAGCCTGTCCGGCAGGAGACAATCCATGAATCTTGGGATTAAAGACAAAACAGCCCTTGTGACGGCCTCCAGCCGGGGTTTGGGAAAGGCTATCGCTCTCCAACTGTCAAGAGAAGGTGCAAAGTTGGCCATCTGTGCCAGAGGAGAACAAGACCTCCTGCGGACAAAAAAAGAAATTGTAGAAAGAGCAGGCGGGCAGATCTTGGCTCATCCAGCAGACGTCACGGACAAAACTCAAGTAAAAAAATTGTTCACACATGTGGTCGACATCTATGGAACTGTCGACATACTTATCTGCAACGCGGGAGGGCCGCCATCCGGGATGGCCGATGATTTTGGCTTGGATGATTACCTCAAGGCCCTGAAACAAAACCTGCTGAGCACGGTGAATCTCTGTTACGAGGCCATCCCCCATATGAAAAAACAGAAATGGGGACGAATCGTCAACCTGACATCAGTTTCGGCCAAACAACCCATTGAAAACCTGATCCTGTCAAACACGGCAAGAGCCGGGGTCCTGGGATTTTCTAAATCTCTATCCAACCAGCTGGCTCCCTTTGGCATTACGGTCAATTCAGTTTGTCCAGGATACACGAGAACCGAACGGGTAGAAAATTTGGCTAAATCTTTTGAGGAAGCAGGGAAGGGATCTGTTCAAAATTTTTTCCAGAATATCGAAAAAGTCATCCCGATGGGGCGCTTGGGCCGTCCGTACGAGATTGCCAGTGCCGTGGTTTTCCTCTGTTCAGAAGCCGCAAGTTATATAACCGGAGTCGCGCTTCAGGTTGACGGAGGTTATGTCAAATCAATCGTGTAAGATTGCTTCGGCCCTCCGAGGCTCGCGATGACAATAGAAAGGAAGAATCACATGAAAAATTTAATGGATCAATGGGAAGGAACCCCTTATCCAGAGATGATAAGAAATCTCCCTGAAATCGACATCCCGCTGGAGGGAATCAAGGGATGGCTGCTCCAGAGCACCGACAAGCAGGTTGTTCTCTTTGACATCCAACCCGTGGGAAAGGTCCCCCCCCACTCCCACTGCAGCCAGTGGGGAGTTGTGTTCGAAGGGGAAATGTCCTTGACCATCGGAGAAGAGACCAAAATATACCGGAAGGGAGACTGGTATTTTATTCCCGAAGGGATAGAACATTCCGCAACGTTCCTCAGCCGCGTCCAGGTTATGGACATTTTTGATGCTTCCGACCGCTATTCTGCAAAAAAATGACATGCGAAGCTGAGGATTAACTCGATAATTCGGTAGAGGATAAATTTATGAAAGAATTATTTGCCCATAACATGATAGATTTTGAGGGGTATATCATCGGAAAAATGCTCCGGTATTTAAAGGACTCAGACATCATCTCCTTTGCTGGAGGGCTTCCTTCCAGTGACGTTTTTCCCACCGAACTAATACTGCGGTCGGCCGAAAGAGCCATCAAAGAAAATTATGAATCCGTGCTCCAATATTCTCCTATTCCCGGAGAAAATGATTTAATCGCTGCAGTCATCAAGTATCTCAAGACAGATAATATCTTTATCGAGCCGGAAAACATCATGATCACCACATCCGGACAACACGGATTGGATCTTGTCGGGAGGCTGTTTCTTGATCCGCAAGATCTTATCGTCACCGACCTCCCGACATTCGGGGGAGCATTGGCCGCATTCGAGCTGGAAGATGCCAAATATCTTGCTCTGGAAATTCAGGAGGATGGGTCAGACGTGGCAGGCATGGAGAAGGGCATTCAGGACCTGGTGAGTCAGCGGAAACATCCTAAATTTATCTACATCGTCCCAGACTTCCAAAATCCCTCGGGCATAACGATGAGCCTGGAAAAAAGACATGCCGTTCTTGAACTGGGCAAAAGGCATAAAATTCCTATCGTAGAAGACAGCCCCTACAGAGAACTTCGGTACAAGGGAAATCACCTGCCTTCCATTTATTCATTGGATGAAAATCGAGGAAACGTGATCGGACTTTATACTTTTTCCAAAATTCTATGCCCCGGGATCCGTGTCGGTTTCAACATCGGCCCACCCGATGTCATTAAAAAATTTACGTTCATCAAAGGGGCCAATATCCTCAATACGCCCAAACTGAACCAGGACATTTGCACGGCTTTTTTAGCAGAGTACGACCTGAGCGCGCATTTCCAATATGTCAAAGATTATTATGCTAAAAAACTCAATTTCTTACTGAAAGCCATGGACGAAAATTTCCCTGAAGAAACGGGAGTGAAATGGACAAAACCGGAAGGAGGGCTTTTCCTGTGGATAACAGTGCCTGAAGATTTGAACACGCTGGATCTTTTTTATTTGGCCATCAAAGAGCAGGTGGCCTTTGTCCCGGGTGAGGTCTTTTATCCCAGAGGGCTCCGCAGGTACAATACGATGCGGATCAACTTTTCTTTTCCGACAAGAGAGGAGATTATGGAAGGTGTTAAAAGGCTGCGGCGGACAATCGAAAGATATAGAGCAGGGGAAAGGCCAAAAGGCAATTTGGATTGAGAGAGGGGAAAAGATGTCTGACAAAATGGAATATAGACCAGGTGTCAAAAAATACATTGAAGAAGCAAAAAAGAATTTGGAGCGCAAAAAAAAGCAGAGAGAGCGTATAAAAAAACTCAAGTTCGACACGATTGCCGTGCACGGGCTGTACACCGTGGAAGAGGCCTTAGAGCTAAATCAAGGGGCGGTCATCGAGCCGGTCTATCTGGCCACGGCTCAGGCCTATAGAGATTCAGACGAATTGGAAGCAGCTCTTTCCTACCTCATCCCCACATGGTGCTACACACGATTTGCCAATCCCACCACCTACTATCTGGAATGGGTTCTTGCCCTTCTCGAAGGGTACAAAACCGGGGCTGAGACATCATGTGTCGTGACAGCCTCCGGGATGTCTGCGATCATGCTTGCTGTGGATTCCTTGCTTGTAAAACAGAAAGGCGGCCCAGAAAAAATCAATTTTGTTTCATCGATTCAGATTTACGGCGGGACCTATCAGCACTTTTCCAAAAGAAAAATGCAGGAGAGAGGGATCGAAATCCGTTGGGTAATCCATCCCGAAGATCTGGAGGAATGGAGGGCCAAAATCGACGAAGACACGCGTTTTCTTTATGCCGAAGCCCCGAGCAATCCTCAACAATCGTTCTGCGACGTCAAAGCCCTGACGGATTTGGCCCACTCGTGGGAAATTCCGTTCATCGTCGATTCCACATGTGCCACGCCTGCTTTGATGCGTCCGATCGAATATGGAGCAGACGTTGTGGTCCATTCGCTGACCAAGTCGATAACTTCAGGAGGGCTTGCAATCGGGGGCGCTCTAATCAGCCGAAATCCCATCGTCACAAAAATAAAAAACGATCATCCTCTATTCAAAGAAAGCTTCGCTGAATACGTAAAATTTCTGCCCTTCCGGGATACCGGGCCAGCGGCATCGCCTGTCAATGCGATGTTCGCCCTGAATGATTTGCGGACACTCCGATCAAAAATGGACCTTGTCAGCCAAAACTGTCAGAAAGTTGCTGATTTTTTAAATCATCATTCCAAAGTGTATCAGGTCGATTTCCTCGGAATACCTCAATTTCCCTACCACGGGTTGGCAAAAAAATACATGATGCTCGTGGATTCCGATGACGGGGCAGGAAAGCAAGTCAACCGCTACGGGCATTTGATGAGCTTCAGGGTGGATGGACCGCCTGAAAACGCAAGGCGTGTCTTTGATCGCCTGCAGATTATCTATAGGGCCGGTGATTTGGGCCGGATCAAGAGCATAGCGACCATCCCTGCTATTTCCACTCATCTCCAACAGGGTGAGGAAGCCCGCCAACGTGCGGACATTCCCCCTCAAATGATAAGGCTTTGCGTGGGAGCCGAAGACCCGGATGACATTATCGCAGACCTCAATCAGGCCCTTCAATCAATCTAAACAGGAGAAAAAGAGGAAGAAAAAGGGGACGGTTCTATTTTTTATCGAGCTGCATTTATTGAATTTTAGCACGTATTGGTCTAGAATAATTTTGTATGGAAAAAATCAGAATTTTTGGAAATCAAAACCTCCAGCTTAAGGGAAAAGTTAAAATCAGCGGCGCAAAAAATGCTGTTCTTCCTGCTATTGCAGCCTCCCTTTTGACCAAAGACAAAATCCGGCTGAAAAACATTCCTTTGGTGAAGGATGTCTTTACCATTCTAACGCTGGTCAAAGAACTTGGTGCAGACTACACCATCAGACGAAATTCTTTAGCCATCCAGGTAAAAAAAATACATTCTGAGGAAGCTTCGTATGAACTCGTCAGAGCCATGCGGGCTTCCATTCTCGTGCTGGGGCCTCTTCTAGCCAGACACGGAAAAGCCGTCGTCTCCTTACCAGGAGGATGTGCCATCGGATCCCGGCCGATCGACCTTCACATTCAAGGGCTCGAAAAACTGGGGGCATCGATAAGCCTTCAACATGGATACATCACAGCAGAAGTCAAAAAACTTCAGGGAACAGAAATAGAATTTGAGAAAAAAACGGTGGGGGGCACAGAAAACATTTTGATGGCTGCTTCTCTAGCCAGAGGTGAGACAATCCTGAAAAATTGTTCTCTGGAACCGGAAGTGGCGAATCTTTGCCAGCTCCTCGTCAAAATGGGAGCAAAAATTGACGGAATAGGCGAGGAGACCATGCGTATCAAAGGAATACGGGAGTTGGGAGGAGCCACACATGAAATTATCCCGGACCGGATTGAAGCCGGAACATTTTTGATCGCAGGAGCACTCACGCGGGGAAATATTACACTTTCTCAGGTTCTTCCCAAACAACTCGGAACAATCATCGAAAAATTGCGGTATTCCGGTACAAAAATAGAAAAAATCAACAAAAATTCTCTGCGTGTCATCGGGAGCGATGTGATCAGAGCCCAAGATATCACTACATCTCCCTATCCTGGCTTCCCGACAGATATGCAGGCCCAATTCATGGTCATGATGACTCAGGCCCAAGGAACATCCATCATCACGGAAACCATCTTCGACAGACGATTTTCTCATGTCAATGAATTATTGCGCCTGGGAGCAAACATCGAAGTCACAGGGGATAAGGCCATGGTAAAAGGCAAATCTCCCCTTTCCGGAGCAGAAATTCTTGCCACGGATTTGAGGGCGTCGGCCTCTCTTGTGCTGGCGGGACTGATAGCAAGTGGAGAAACCATCATCAATGATGCCGAACATCTCAACAGGGGATATGAAAACATCGAAGAAAAGCTTAAATCTCTCGGAGCCCGTATCGAGAGATTCAAAGATTAGAAGGCCCTGGAGAAAGAGGAGCAGAAATGGAGGATTGCATTTTCTGTGAAATTGTCAACAAAGATATTCCAACTGAACTGGTTTTTGAGGACGAACAAATCGTTGCGTTCAACGACATCAATCCACAAGCCCCAATTCACATCCTGATCATCCCAAAAGAGCATTTCGCTTCCCTGAAAGAAATCCCTGAAGAAAAAAAAGATGTTCTGAGTCACATCCTCCTTAAAGCCCGTTACATTGCCCAAAACAGTGGAATGAATGAAAAAGGAGGATACCGAATCGTTCTTAATACAGGCAGAGAATCCGGACAGGAGGTTTTTCACATCCACTTTCATCTGTTGGGTGGACGACGAATGACCTGGCCGCCAGGGTAAAAAAGGGATGAAAATATCAGCCGTTTTTAT
>CAZOJY010000050.1:19735-23159 GCA_964580235.1 uncultured Eubacteriales bacterium
TAAAAAAGGGATGAAAATATCAGCCGTTTTTATGAATCATTCAGGAAGGAGGTAAAAAAATGGAAATAACTTGGCTGGGCCACTCCGCCGTAAAATTAGAGGGGTCTAAAACCATATTCATCGATCCTTATCTGACGGGAAATCCTGCGGCCTCCACGAGCGCAAACAAAATCACCAAAGCAGATGTGGTCATCGTCACTCATTACCATAGCGATCATTTGGGAGATGCTTTCAGTATCTGCAAGAACACAGGAGCGACATTGGTTGCCGTGCACGAAATCGCAGTCGAAGCTGAAGCAGAGGGGATCGCAGCAGAAGGGATGAACATAGGAGGCACGATTGAAACCAGAGGAGTGAAAATCCACATGGTTCAAGCCTGGCATTCCGCCGAAAAAGGAGATCCCACAGGGGTTGTTGTTGAGCTCGATGGGAAAACCCTTTATCATGCAGGCGATACGGGATTGACCTATGATCTGAAGCTGATAGGCGAGTTTTTCAGCCCGGACTTGAGTTTTGTCCCGATTGGAGATCGATACACGATGGGAGTTCCGTCTGCAACCAAGGCCGTCGAGTTCATCCAGACCAAGAGGGTCATTCCCATTCACTACGGCACATTTCCAATCGTTGAAGCCGATCCAGAAGAATTCAAGAAGAGAGTGGGAGACATGGCCGAGGTCATCATCCTCAAGCCTGGAGATACTTACAGCTTATAGTTTTCCTCTTAAAATTCTCTCTGCAACTTTTCGCCGGATACAAAACAAGATATCGTGTCAGAAAATGCCTTACCTGATCGACGGCAGTAACCTGATTGGGCACATTCCAACCCTGGAATTGTCCGATCCCAAGAGTAAACATCGCCTCGTTGCGCAATTATTGATATTTCAGACGACAAAAAAAACAAAAATCATCCTCGCATTTGACGGTCCTCCTGATCCCGATCTTTATGGTGAAAAATTCCGGAGCAGAGAGTTTACGATCATATGGCCGGATTTGGGAGAATCAGCAGACACCATCATTACACGATGGATAGAAAAGCAAACGGATTTCAGACACCTTTATGTGGTGAGCTCTGACCGGGAAATCAAAACCTTTGCCCGCACATACAAAGCAAAGGTTCTCGACTGCGAGGAGTTTTTCAAGCTTCTGAAAACGACATTAAAAGAATACAAGGAATCCAGGGCCATAAATAAAGAAGATATCATCCTGTCTCCCCTCGAAGTGGATCATTGGCTTGCAATTTTTGGAGACTCAGATGAGTGACATTGCCATAATCGGAGCAGGAAAACTGGGCACCAATCTCGGTTATGCCCTTTCTCAAAAGGGGCACAGGATAACAGCGCTTTCGGATAAAAGTCTTCGCTCGGCTCAAGAAAGCAAGCAGGCTATCGGCCAGGGAATATATACCGACGATAACGTGTCTGCCGCCCGGCAAAGCCACTGGGTCATCCTAACTGTACCGGATGACACGATTGAAGCTGTAGCCGAAGAATTGGCCAACTCAGATATTCAATGGCAGGACAAATTTGTTCTGCACTGCAGCGGGCTTCTCACCACAGAGTCTCTGAAGTCCTTGGAAGAGAAAGGCGCTTTGGTCGCCTCCCTCCACCCCATCCAGTCGTTCTCTCAAAAAAAACCAGATCTCACAGCCTTCGCAGATATTTTTTTCGGCCTTGAAGGCAAAGGAGAAGCTCTCGACCGGGCGATCGAAATTACCCGGCAGCTGGGCAGCAAGTATTTCATCCTTGAAGGCCAAAACAAGCCCCTCTATCACACAGCCTGCAGCATGGCATCAAACTTCCTTGTAACCCTGCTGGCGACAGCCACAGAGCTGCTGAAACAGGCAGGTTTGTCAAAAACCACCGCTTCTCTAGTCCTGCTGCCACTGGTGCAAGGAACTTTACAAAATGTAAAAAAATTTGACGCAGGACAAGCCCTGACAGGCCCGGTCGCTCGAGGAGATATAGAATCCATTAAAAAACACTTGAAGGCTTTAGAAAAACTGCCTGAACTTCACCATCTTTATATCAAAATAGCATATCAATCGCTCCAGATGGCCAAAAGAGAAACAACGATGCCTGAGGAAAAATTCAAGGCCCTGGAGGCTCTGCTGGAAGATAAATGACCTCTTCTTCCAGTTCAATCCCATACTTCTGTTTCACCCGGCTTTTGAGCTCCTGGGCTAAACGCAAAATGTCCTTGGCCGTGGCATCCTGTTTATTGATGATGAAGTTGGCATGATTGGAAAAAACAGCCGCTCCTCCTATGTTTAAGCCTTTTGCGCCCACCTGGTCTAAAAAAAAGGCAGCCGGAACCCTTTTCCCAGAAGGGAGCACGGGATTTTTAAAATAACTCCCCGCACAAGCCACGCTCATGGGAGGATGCTTTTTTTCCCTTTTTGCCAGAATTTCTGCAATTCTATTCTCTATCTGCTGACAAACTCCCTGTTGGAAAAGAAATGTAGCCTTCAGAAGAAGTTCTTTGCTGGCTTTCAATCGGCTCTGGCGGTAACTAAAGGCAAAATAATCCCTGTTGACCTGAACCTGTTTCCCTTTTTTATCCAGAATCAGAGCTTCTGTCAAAAAGCTCCCTATGGCCTGGTCAAATGCTCCCGCATTCCCAAACACGGCTCCGCCCATAGACCCTGGGATTCCAGCTAAAAATTCAAACCCTCCCATGCCGTTCGAAGCGCAAAACTGAAGCAATTTCCCGAGCGGGGTTCCAGAAAGGACTTCAATCTTTGCTGCGTCCTTAATTTCTATTCCTTGAACACCGTTTTTGATAATCAGGCCTCGAAATCCTGCATCATCAAACAGAAGGTTGTACCCTCCTCCCAGGATAAAATAGGGCATATCGTTCTCTCTGGCCAAACGCACAATCTGAACCAGTTCTTCGATAGAGGAAGCCGTGAAAAAATAATCAGCCGTGCCTCCAACCTTGAAATGAGTATGATTCTGAAGGGAAACCGATTGTCCTATATTTTTTCCGAAAGTCTTCGAAAACTGCTCGACAAAATCGATATTTCCTGAATCCATGGCTTCATTCTAACCAAAGCTCCAAAAAAATCCAAGCACCATCCTTTCCTTTTGGCCCATCTAGAGCCGCCGACATTATTATCCCGATGGTTTAAATTTGGCACGGAGTTTGCTATCATATATATGGAATTTCTTTACATCTGTATTGACTTTTCCTTTGAAGAAAGCTATTATTCAACAGATTTTTACGAGAGGTTGAAAATGAGAAAAACAGCTATTGCATCACTCACTCTTTTACTGTTTGTTTGTTCGATGTTACCGGCACAGAATTCTGGCAATGACGCTTACGTAAAGGCAATGACAACGCCGGATCCAAACGAGAAAGCCAGACTTTTGAAAGAATATATCACAAATCATCCGGGAGCGCAGTATGAAAATTTTGCCTGCGCCGA
>CAZOJY010000051.1:0-22506 GCA_964580235.1 uncultured Eubacteriales bacterium
CTGATTCTGTTTATTTTGAAATAGGGCATCGTCCTTTTTTATGAATAAATCAGGTAATTTATATGGAATATTATATACTATCTATCAAGACATTGCCATTCCTTGCAGTTGGAAAGTAAGCATCTTCTATTTCCGTGAGGCTGCCATCCTGAGGCAGTGGGGATCTCAGACAAAATGGTGCAGTCTACGGCGATCAGCGGCCCATGTAGCTGGGATTGTCTTGTTCGACGACCAATCTGGTAGAGAGAACCTTCTCACCCGCTGTTAACCTCACCAGATATTCCCCCGGGCCGACCATCGGGGCGCGGCGTCTGAATCTCTGCTGCATACTCTGCTGGGATTCACTCCCCCGTTTCTTCGGAGGATTCTTCCGGAAATCCCAGAACACCTTGTGATACCCGGCCTCTCCGGGACCTTCCAGGTCTCTGAGGACGGTGCCTGTGATATCCAGGATTTCGATTTTCACGGCTGAAGAGGCATTATTTTTCAAATAGTATGAGATCGTCGAGCCAATCGGTGGATTCGATCTTTTGAACCGCTTGTCTGCCACCCATGTCCATTCATAAGATCTTGCCCACTGCACTTCAGGTCTGACATCGAATAAATGAATGTCCTTTTCTTTTATTCCGGGATTCAACTGCTGGAGCGGCGTGATGTTGTCCACGATCCATGCTCCACGTCCGTGTGTTCCTGCGATGAGGTCGCTGTCTCGTGGATGAATATACAGGTCGTGGACTGGAACAGTCGGCAGCCCGTTCATAAACCTGTTCCAATTTTCCCCCCGGTCCAGCGAGATATAGACGGCAAACTCTGTCCCGGCAAACAGCAAATCAGGATTTTTGTAATCTTCCCTCACAACGTACACAGATCCCTCAGGAAGACCGGCTGTGATTTTTTTCCAGGTTACGCCGAAATCTTCGGTCGCATAAATGTAGGGTTCCTGGTCGTCGTGGCGGTGGCCGTCGAATACGATGTAAGCCCGGCCCAAGGCATGATTGGATGCCTCGATCCGCTTGACCCAGTAACTTTTAGGGGCTCCGGCTATTCTATCGTTCAGGCGTGCCCAATGGGCGCCGTCGTCTTTGCTGAGCTGGACGTTACCGTCGTTTGTCCCCACCCATACAACACCTGGTTTAAGCGGCGACTCATCGATCGAAACGATCGCGCTGTACCGGGATTCGGGATCGGCTGTGAGGTCAGGGCTTATCACCTGCCAGCTGTCGCCGCGGTTGACGCTTTTAAACAGTTTGTTCCCTCCGAAATAGAGTGTGTGGGGATTGTGGAGAGAAATTATGACGGGAGTGTTCCAGTCAAAACGATACCGCTCCCTCTGCTCTCCTTTCTTAGGTTGAGGGGGCCGCGGCCGAATCATGGTCGATTGCCAATTGCGGAGATCCAGGCGCATCAACAGTCCGTTTTGGATCTCGTAATAAACCGTGTTGAAATCTGTGGGATCGACCTGGCAGACGAATCCATCAGCATCGCTGAGAGGAAACCAATCATTGTTCACAATGCCTGAACCATGGCGGGACCGGCTTGGCCCTCCCCAGTTTCCGTTATCCTGCAGGCCGCCGTACACATAATAGGGCTTTCTCATATCGGCTGTGACAGAATAAAATTGGGCCAGCCCGATCTGAGTGATGATATCCCAGTTTTTTCCACGGTCATAAGTGATGTTGATCCCGCCGTCGCCTCCGACGAGGACATGATCGGAGTTTGTCGGGTCGATCCAGAAGGCATGGTAGTCGATATGGGTCTCTCCCTGAACATCTCGTCCGATTTTTAATGTTTTCCCCCCGTCTTCGGAATAGGCCAGAGGGGAACCGCACGTCCAGATCACGCTTTCGTCATTGGGATCCACACGGATTTGGCTGTAATAAGAGGGCCGGTTGTTGTGCATGTTCATGTGGGTCCAGGTTTTTCCGTAATCCGTCGATTTGAAAATACCGCCTTTGTTGACGTCCAGTTTCTCCGTTTTGGGTTCCTGCCCGGGCCGGAAGCTGCGTGTTTTCTGTGTGCTGACGAGCGCATAGACGGTGCCCGGTTGGCTCCTGGCTGTGGCCAGGCCGATACGGCCCATCTCCTCGGTCGGCAGTCCCCCGGCCGCCTTTGTCCAGTTTTGCCCCCCATCCTTGGTGATGTAAATCCCCGCCTTAGGACCCCATTGGTCCTCAGGATCCCCCGCGTCGAATCGGTCTCTCAATCTCTCGTGGGCAGCGGCATACAGGATGCTGCTGTCCTGGGGATCCATGGCCAGGTCTGTGACACCCGTTCTTTCGTCCAAATACAAGATCTTCTGCCAGTTTTTACCGCCGTCGACAGTTTTGAAGACGCCGCGCTCCGTGTTGGTGCCCCAAAGATGCCCCAGGGCCGCCACAAACACGATGTCGGGATTTTTTGGGTCGGTGAGCACGCGTCCTATGTGATGCGTTTCTTTCAGTCCGACGAATTCCCATGTTTTTCCGGCATCCGTGGATTTGAAAACGCCGCTTCCCCATGGGGAGCTGTTGCGGTTGTTCGCTTCCCCTGTTCCAACATAGATGATGTCAGGATTGGAGGAGGAGACGGCGATGTCTCCGATCGATGAGTTCGGCTGGGTGTCAAATATCGGCTCCCAGGTCGTCCCCGCATTGGTGGTTTTCCAGAGGCCGCCTGTGGCCGCCCCAACATAGATGACGGCAGGATTGTTTTCCACACCTTCGATGTCGGTTATCCGTCCTCCGGGATTGGCCGGTCCGATCTCACGCCATGAGAAACTGTTCAAAAAATCATTGGATCCGGTTTGGGCCGTCTGGCCGACTCCGGGCAAAAACAAAACCAGAATGAGAATCAGACTCACGACAAAACACTTGCTCATATTTGGATTATGCAAGATAACCTCCTTTTTCACTCATTTGATGTATCCTAAGGCTCTTAATTGTTCGCGAAGTTCCTCGCTCATTTTGGCCTCCTCTGTTGACACTTTTCTTTTCATTTTGTTTTGTTTTTTTAAAAAAGCTAACAGTGCTCGAGCCAATTGAGGATTTTCCCGGGACAGGTTGGTTAACTCATCAGGATCTTTTTCCAAATCAAACACCTCCATAGGTTTTGTTTCAGGAGGGGAAGAAAGGAAATAGGCAAGGTCTTCGGATGTAAAACCATTGTTAATGATAAGTTTGTATTTTCCGCTGTTTATGGCCGCTTTTTTCGGGATGTGCTTTCGCATCACATTCGATGCGAGCTCAGAAACAAAGACTCTCTCTTCTTTTTCTTGCTTTTTATTGCTGAGAAGACCGGACAGGGTTTCTCCATCCATTTGATATTTCGATGGATTGATGTCCAATACTTCTAGAATTGTGGGCATAATATCGATAAGACGGGCGAATTTTAAAACTCTCTTTCCCATATGATTAGAATTGGGGAATTTAATGATAAGAGGGACCTTGATGATTTCGTTATAGACGCTGTGCGTGTGTTGCCAGGCTTTGTGTTCATAGAATTCTTCGCCGTGGTCTGAAGTGAGAATGATCATGGAGTTCTCGTAGAGGTGGAGCTTTTTGAGTTTGCTCATAAGGGGCTTAATCAGAGACTCATCCGTGTACCGGATTTCGCCGTCGTAAAGATCGATAATGTTTTGCCGGAGATCTTCCTCCACGGGTTTGTATCTGTTTTCATGGTTGAAGCGGTATTGGCTTAAATCGATTTTAGTTAAAGCGGATCCTTTTTCTAAAAAAAGCTTGTTGTAAGGCGCTGGTGAGAAATATGGGTTGTGAATCTGGTAGGTGTGAAGAAAGAGGAAAAAATTACGATCCCGGTGCCTGTCTATCCAATCAAGCGCGGCCCGGCCGGCTATTTCCGCCGAATTCTTCTCCTGGATTTGACCCCGGACATGATAGCTGTCAAAGCCTTTGCTGAATCCATAAAGACCGCTGACAAATCCTCCTCCGGTGATCGCTCCGTTGAAATATCCTCTGGTTCTCAAAATGTCAGCTAAAGTCAGGATGGATGGATCCATTTTTTGGCTGTTCTGGTAAACCTGATGGTTGATGCAGTTGAGAGACGTCATAAGGGAAACATGGGACGGCAGTGTCCATGGAGAAGTGGCGAAGGTATTCCGGAAGAGGGCAGAATCCGCAGCTAATGAGTCGATATTTGGGCTTGTATTCCGGGAGTAACCGTAACATCCCAGATGGTCAGGACGCAGAGTATCCAATGATATAAGAATCACGTTTTTTGTGTTTTGTTGGGGTATGTAAAGCACGGGATTGAACCAGCAGGCCAGAGCCTCATCGTTTCCACGGGTAATAAAATCGATATGGACTTTTTGGCCTTCATACTCCGCGAGGTCGATCTTTTTATATTTGAAAACCAGGGATTGATCAGAGGTGAGTCTTAATGTGTTTTTGAATATCTCCGCTTTTGCGTTTTCTGACCTTAAGAGGATCGAAAATTCAGCGGTTCGGCTTTCTTCCTTTTTCTGGGCCAACTCACTGTCCCTTCGGATGCCGTAGGTGAATTCGAGGAATGATCGGGCGGGGATTTTTCGTGAAAACCGGTAAAGACTTTCCGGGGGCGCCAGAAGGGCATTGATCTCCACCGGCCCTATTTTCAGCTTCTTCTTTAACAGATAGGGATTTTCTCTGATGCCGGAGTCCAGCAGGGGAGATTCATCGGCAATCTTGTATAGGGAGGGATGTTTTTCTTTGAAAGATTGGGAATCAGCGGAGAATTCTTTGAAGGGGCTGAGCAGGATATTTTCTTGGCTGAGGTGGTCGATAAACCGGAATACGGCCGAGTCCTCTTTTTTGGCACAACGCGTGGGAAGGATGACCAAAAGGGAAATGATCAAAAATGGAATTATTGTTTTTGATGTTTTCAATACATGCGCTTTCAGCCGATCAAGAATAATTCAAAAGTCTTTTTCTTCCGAAAATCACTATTTTATATGACGCTGGAAAGTAAGTCAAAATTGGATTGTACAGGGAGTGTATCTGTGGGACAAGATTGGATTTGTATAGTGGAAGTTATTGTGTATGAAGGACTATTCGATAGGAGATGAACTGACCGAATTTTCCGTCGGGCATTGTGAGTATTAGTTTGTCGCTATCGAGAACAGCTCCTTCAACCTTCATTATCTTCTCGGGATTGGTGACACGCAGCGCATAGTTCTGGTGGGCCAATCCTTCTACACGAATCATCAGCTTTGAAGCCTCTTTTTTTATTGAGATAATCTTCAGGCCTTTGTTTCTGTCTCCGACTCTGGTTTTCGGAACGGTAGGGAGAATTTCTACGGTGGGGATGTATTTCAGGTCGATCTGCATCGGACTATTTCTAGCGGGTATTTCCGTCTCTGCCAGAACGGCCTGGTTTTTTTCGATTGTATTATAATCTAGCGGTTTGCCATCCACGGTGAGTGATGTGAATTCGGTGCCGATTCCCATTGCGGGAGCGAACAGGATTGTGTATCCACCGGCGTTTTCAGCGTGCACTTTCACGGAGATTTCATCCGTTCGCCTTTCGTAATCGAATGAAAATATCACATGCCCGACAGCATAATTTTTAATGGACACGTGTTTCCAGTCGGCCGGGAAGTGCGGGGAAAAAGTCAAAGATTTCTCCAGAGCATTTCCCTCGAGCCCAAGGAGACCGCGAACTAAAGGAAGCACAACTCCGGCTGTGGAAAATCCTTGGTGGGATACCGCTTCCTGCGGCCAGACATTGTAAGTGCCGGAGAAGACCTCAGTGATACATCCGAGGGAATGGTCAAACGTGTGGTTGGCTGTGGACATCAACAGGCTGTAGCCCTGCTGGGGCAGGTGGTGTTTATACAAAGCCGTTGCGACCCAGCTTGTCAGGAAAGGCCAAACAGCTCCATAGTTGTAATTGAGAGGCTCGAAGTATTTGCTGTTAGAGGAAATGCTGCGGATTCCCCAGTCTGTAGTGAGTTCAGAGCGGCAGAGCCTTTCCAGGGAACTCAGACTCCGCCCTTTTGTCCCGAGATTCCACATCATCCCCACGGCATTCCATGGGGAGATCTCCTTGACTGTTTCCCCCCGGGCATTGAAAGCATAAGCGTAAAATCGGTTTTCCGCATCCCAAAATTTTCGGTCAAAAGCTTTCTTGACCTGATTAAATTTTGCCGCCGTTTGCAGTGCATACGTGTTTTCACCGGCGATTTCAGCAAGGTGTTGCATGCTGCAGGCGGCCCTGGCCCAGACTCCAGCCAGATAGACATCTGTCTCGATCCCGGTCAAAGCCCCGTATTCCAGGGCACCCAGGCCTGCTTTTTTGTTGTCCATCAGGCCGTCTTTGTTTGCGTCTGTCGAAAGGCACCATTCATACGCTTTTTTCAACGAATCCCAGCTTTTTTTTATAAAATCGGAATCTCCTGTCATCCTTGCATAGTCATACATGGCTGCGATGTAATAGGGAGTCGTATCGCCGTGGATGTAGCCGTAGTGGTAGTCGTTCCACCAGTCGATATATCCTGCTGCCTGTGAGAGCTCGTGGGCCATTTTCCCATCTTTTCTCTGCCATTTTTGCGTGAAGGCCAACGTTTGCCGGGCTGATTCCTGCGCGCCGCAGCTCAGGAGGCTGAAGGCATTAATGTAGGCATCCCCCCCGAAAAACCAGCCAAATCCAGGACGGCCGCTGGTCCCTGAGGCACCGAGCCCTGCAACCAAGCCTTTTCCCAGGACGGGATTCTCCACCAGGAGATTGTCGTAAGCCACTTTGGCCCATTCGAAGGCAAGATCGAGCTTTTTGTCGGGTGTCTTTACCCGCAAGAGGTTCTCCCGAAGCTTTTTGTAGTGCGCGCAATTTTTCCTGTAATATTTTTCGGGATTGCTTTGAAGCCTCTGATAGACCTTCAGCACATTTTCCCATGGTCCTTTTCCCCCGGCCATATAGATGGGAATGAATTTACCTCTGACCAGATCTGGGTCAGGAATTTCTATCTTGAATTCATTCGGAACATCTGAGAGCATGTGTGCCGGTGTGTAGGATAATCCCCGGGCTGCCGGAGATCCTATGATCCCGTGGTTTTGTCCTTTTGATTCGGTGATGATATAGGCTTTTTGTTTTTCGTTCCAGTAGGCGAACTGGCCGCCTAGACCGGCCGGCCACATGGGCTGAAGGACGGGCAGAAAACCGCATACAATGGTTAAGGGGGCGGTTGAATCAACATGGAGCAGGATGATCGCTCCCGGCTCTTCGATCGGTGTCAGGAAAGTGGCCCGAATGGTAAAGGACTGATACGTGTAAGTCAGTGTTGTGGCCTCGGGGGAAACGGATATGTATCGGACGATATCGCCTCCCAGAATCGGCCGGGTCGAGCTCCTGATGAGGAATGAAAAAGTGAAATTCCGGAAGATTTTCAATGGGTAGGCCCATGCTTCGAACGAACCGCTTTCATCGGCAAGAATGGCAAACTTCCGGCCTACTTTGTCAAAAGGGGTTCCCGGCCGAGCCTGGCGGTTCAGGGTGATAGGATTGGGCTCCAACGCAAAAGCCGGTATCGTCCCTTCCTGACCGCTGAGGGGGATATAGCCCATTAATATCAAAAAAAATATGGACAGCAGCATATATTTTTTCATGATGACCTCATTATCTGATTTATGATTATCCCAATGGGGTGACTTATATCAAAGGGAAATTTTGTTGTCAAACCGATCCACGGCCGATGCAGTGGACGGATTTTATCTTGGCTGCCGGACAGGTAGACTGGTTGAATTTCAGGAGTTCGCGAATCTGAGAGTCCGGATTTGTCTGAAAGGGATCGATGAAGAGTCCTTCGAGAGGTTGGGAATTAGAGCATGGCCGGCTCTGATGGGAGACTTATTTCCCGGCGAAAGGCTCGGTCAATTCGAAAAATTCCTCAGGGAGAGCGGCACTAAATCAAGGCTCGAGCTCGAGTCCTTGGAGGCCTATCCTTTTGGTCTGTAAAACATGAAAAAGAAGAAAACCGGGAAAATTTGAAATTTTAGGCTGTTTCTTTTCCTGTGAACTTGTTGTAGAGCCAGGCAAATACGACGCCCATGATCCAGGCATCGATGACAGCATACAGGGTAGCAACGACAACGCCGCCGAATCCCCACTGCCCGAAGTGGTAGCCGGGATAGATAGAATCGACGATTTTCAAAAATGCCACGCCGTAAGAGGGCCAGAGAAGGTTTCCAAGCCCCACGAGAAAAACGATAAGTCCCCAAATTGTGGACAGCGCACACCCAAATCGAATCACATTCAGTTTCATTTTTTTCTCCTTTATTTCTATTAGTGCCCCGGATACCCTAACAATCAATTCGCCTGATCGTTCTTTATTGGGCGAAAAGATATCCTGTCACCAATTTAACCAATTTATTCCAGAGCTTCGATGAAACGTTCCGCGGTGATCGGTGCGCTTCCTTCGAAATGATTGTTCAGGTTCACATACGTCAGGATGTTTTTTTTGCGGTTTGAACGGACGATCCGGGCGGCCGCCTTCAATCCGTTGGTTTTGGGAGCGACGATCTGATGCCAGATTCCGCCCGTTTGTGCCTCCATCCCCAATCTGTCACCTCCGTGGAGCCGGATGATACAAAAATCTGCCGTCTCTGGTTTGAATTTTTCATACACCTCGCCGATATGCGGCATGTAATAACCTTCCAGGTAAACATACCCCAGATCATGATCTTTCAAGAATTTGAAGAAGGATGATGACAGGTAATTGGGATTTCGAATTTCGACTGCGTATCGATAGCCCGTTGGTGCTTTGATGATGAATTTATGGAACTGATCGAACAACATCTCTTTGGCAGGCATCTTTTTTTTGTTGAGGTATTCAAACTGGAACATGATGGGACCAAGCTTGTTTTCCATCAATGTCAGCCTCTCGAGAAACTTTTCCAAGAATTCGTTATCCAAGAAATGTTTGTTTGTCTGACCGGCGAATTCGGTGTATTTTTTCGGCTGTTTGTTATAAAAATGAGTCAGAGTCAAAGCATTCGGCGCTTTGACCGTAAAGATGAAATCATCAGGAACGCTCTCCGCATACCTTTTGACCGTTCCGATATCGGGAAGTTTCAGTCCTCCAGGGAACAGGCTCCAGAACCACTGGTCGATTTCTACCGAGTTGAGATGCCTTGCATAATCGATAAGATAGTCATCCGTCCTGTAGCTTTTGGTGGAATCGTAAATGAGCCCTTTCCATGAATCGAACTTCCAGGAGCATGTGCCGATTCTAAGATAAGGCTTGTAATCGTTCAGAGTGCTCACATCCATGATCCGACTTGCTATCCCCGTCTATCTGCTTATAACACAGCATCCCCATAAATTCAAATTCGTCCTTGGTTCGTGAATAGGGGAGCAGTTATAGTGAAAAATGAGGCCAGGGTAATTCACTCGAAGCGAAAAAGCGCCCGAAATTCTGGATTGTTCTGCAAAGCATGGAAAGCAGGAAAAATCTGCAGGAAGTAGGGATCACTGTACCCGGATTTGAGGACTTGTCTCAACGTCTCGATGGCTTCCTGATTCTTTCCTGCGAGCGCATAGACTTCGGCCAGATAGATGCGTGCACCTTGATCCTTCAATCCCAGCGATCTAGCCTGTTTGATGTAATTGTCGACATTATCCGTCTCCCCTTTCGCAAGCTCAAGCTTTGCCATCAGCAGGGGAATCCACGCTGCCTCCCAGGTTCCGCCCACCTTGGCCTTGAGATCTTTGATCCCTTCATCTGCCGTTTCCTCGGCTGCCCTGGTATCGCCGGATTCCAACAGTGCGAGAGCCAGGTTAAAACAGCTCACAGGGTAATAATCCTGCATGCGGCCCTGCTTGACAAGCTCATGCACCTGCTGGGAATACGAAACGGCTTCGGCCGCTCTTCCTGCAGCCAGGAGAATACAGGCCATATTCGGGAGCCCCCATGGGTTTTGAGGTTCGAGAGTAAGGACTTTTTTATAGGCTTCAACAGCCTCGTCAAATCTGCCTTGTGCTGCCAGGGCATAACCCAACCAGTGAGAATGGATGGCGATCTCAGGGCCAAGCGCCACGGCACGCCGGGCTGCCTCTTCGGCAGAAACAGGATCTTTCCGGAAAGTGAGGTGGGTCCACCAGAGATTTGCCAGAGGGATGCTGTTGTGGGGAGCGACTACTGCTGCCTTTTCAAAAAGAGCCACTGCCTCATCGGCCCGGCCAAGATTCCGCAGGATGACGCCGGCATTGTTATAGGCCTGCATGGTTTCAGGATAAAGCTCACGGATGATCCGGTATTCTTCCAAAGCGGCCTCATAATCTTCGTCCACATACCACTTGTTAACCGCCTTGATCAAAAGATACTCCTGTTGAGAAATGCCTTCCGCATCCACGAGAGCCTGCTTGAGTTCTTCCTTCCCCTTCTCCTTTTCGTTGAGAAATTGAATGTGCAGCAGCCCGAGCGATCCTCTGGCCGCCGCAAACTTTGGATCTTTCTCCAGGGCAAGTTCGAAGAATGAAACAGCCTCCGTGAATTTCCCTTCATTCCATTTTGCCTGACCCATCGATAGGTACTGGAGGGCTTCCCATGAAGAGGTGGTGAGCTGAACGATAGACTTGTCTGCATCTTCTATGGATTTTAATGATTCCCCAAGATGGGAACGCACCTGCCGGGCCAGTTTGTCGATGGCATGAAGAAGCACTCCTTCCCGGCCAAGGGCTGTAACCCGGATTCTATCCACATGTCTTTTTCGTTTGGGATCGATCACAATAGCCTGCAGCTCATAGGCATCTCCGGCTTTGAGGATTCGGGGCACGATCATAGCCCGGATGCCGGAGAACCGACAGATGTTATAACCCAGTTCTTCGTCGATGCGGGAGCCGGGTTCCATCCTCATCAATTTTAATGTTTCGGCTACTTCTCCCTTATCGAAAATGCTGGCATAAGGAGACTGCTGGAGGTCCGCCTCGATGGCTGTCTGCAGGGCCATATCAAACACAGAATCACCTGTCTGGTTGTCTACGTCGGTAACCAGGAGTTTGTCCCGTTCACTGAAAGCCAAACCCGGCCTGGTCAGGATCCATGTCACCAGAACTGCTGCAAAGAGAACGAAGGCCACCATACTGCCGGCTAAAAGCCGATTGATGGGTTTGCGGAAGATAACCGATCGTGTGGGAAGCGTTGCGCCAGTGATCAGTCTTAACTTCAGTTTTTCCATAATTTCCGACATTTCTTTTGCTGAAGAAAATCTTTTTTTTGGATCTTTGGAAAGGGCTCTGCGAATAATCTGTTCCAGTTCTTTAGGAACGGCCCTATCCAAACCTTTGACCGGGCTGGGCTCTTTGTTCAGGATGGAAAACAGAATGGCCTGTTCATTTTCCCCTCTGAAAGGAGGGACACCTGTCATGATCTCATAAAGGACCACTCCCAGCGACCAGATATCTGTTTTCTGATCGATTTCTTCCCCACGCGCTTGTTCTGGAGACATGTAAGCTGCTGTCCCAACGGTTGTGCCATCTCTCGTGACACGTGTTAATCCCGACAGCTTGGCCACGCCGAAATCAACAATCTTAACCAGTCCTTCCCCTGTCATCATGATGTTTGCAGGCTTTATGTCGCGGTGGACGATGTCCTGTTCATGCGCTTTGGCCAGGCCTTTGGAGACTTGTATTCCGATATCCAGGATCTCTTTTAAATTGAGAGGTCCTTTCCCGAGCTTTTCCTTGAGGCTTTCTCCTCTGTAGAAAGCCATGGCAATATACATCTGTCCTTCCTCGGTCTCATCGATTTCATGGATGGTGCAGATGTTTGGATGGTCGAGTGCAGATGCGGCCTGCGCCTCGTGGATGAATCGCTCGCGTGCCCGTTTGTTCTGCGTGAGCTCTGGCGATAAAAATTTGAGCGCAAGCGTCCGTCTGAGCTTGGTGTCCTCTGCTTTGTAAACGACACCCATCCCACCGATTCCCAACCGCTCAAGGATTTTATATTTTCCTGCAAATATGCTGCCTTGAAGCAGCTGGTTGGTTGACACCTGAAGAGTTTTGGTCAGCGAAGAATATCCATCTTTCTGATGGAGAGGAGATGCGCAGTGGCCGCAGAAGCGTGTGTTATCCGGGTTTTCAAATTCGCAGCTCGGGCATTTCATGACTCACTCTCCCCGTTGCTCATCCCATAAAAGATTACCAGTTATAAGGAACGGAGTCAATGATCGCTTTTCAGAAGAGAGAGACGGTCAGTATCCTCTGGCCAGAAAGGCCCAGAATGTGTCTCCGAGCTCATAATATTTTTGAATGGCTGCCCGGGCAAAGTCATTGGTGTACTTGGTGAGATACTGCTTGGCCCTGAGGATATCCTCTTCGGATTCTCCTCCGTTGTAAAGCTCTGCGGCCTTTTTTTCGATGCCAGGGAGGTCATTGAAAGCTTTGTCTTCGAACTCTTTAATTGCTTTTTCGATATGTTCTTTTGCCTGTCCCCATTTAAATGTCGCAAGTTTGTTGGCTCTTCGGAAGGCCCAGGCTGCCGAATCGGTCCGGAATCTGTGCTGGGCACACACTTCGAAGCTCGGGGGAAGTTCGGTTACCCCGGCAAATATGGGAATCCTTGCGCTTTGGCCGGGATTATCAAAAGCAAACCAGCTGACCCCTCCCACGGGATCGGGAAGCCAATCCCGGCATTGGGTAATGTGGGAGTAGGAACATCCGGCAATGGCGATAGTCCGATAGCGCTCTACAACTCCAGGCTTTAGAGTGTTGAGCAGGGTCCGCATGTCCCCGGACATCCAGGGGCTGGCAATCTGGCTTTTGATGGTTTGATCACTTCGGCGGGCTTTCACCATCAGATTTTTTGTCATGTCATAGTCCGTTCCGGCATAAGTTTCTCTGTACATTTTGATGATGTCTCTGACCGAAACCTTTTTGTCCGGTTTGACTGAAAAAGGGAGTTCTTCAGCGTCGTAATCCAGATTTAAGGAGGGAGCTAACGTGCTGAAAACAAAATATTCCCTGATGGAAAATGGTTTTCTCCCGCTGTAGGCTTTCCAGAATTTAAAGGGCTCTCCGCTCTTGGGGTCCCACCATCCCTTTTTTTCTGCGTAAGAATAAGCATTGTCCGAAGCCATGTAGTGGCCGGAATCATTCAGGTCCAATTCAGCAATTCTGGGGATGTTGGCAGAAATTCCGATATGATCGTCAGGGATGCGGACCGCAGCCCATATCGCTCCCTTTTTCAGCAGGCCTTCCCCGAAAATTTCAAAATGCCAGATTTCCTTTGTATCGGCCATCGTGATGCACTCTCCCCAATCACCATATCCATATTCCTTGACAAGCTTGCCGATGAGCCGGATGGCATCCCGGGCATTCGTGCATCTCTGGAGGGCTATGCGTTCCAGCTCCTCGATCATGAACATGCCGTCCCTGTTGCGGAGCTCTCTTTTGCCGCCAATGGTTGTTTCCCCGATAGCCAGTTGATGCTCGTTCATGCAGGGATAAGCGGTGTTGAGAAATGCATAGGTTTTTTTGACCTGGGGAATTTCTCCTTTTTCTGAAATTCCCCTTAGATCCCAGGATGTTTCGGTGTGCATCAATCCAGTGTAGACTTTGGCCTTTTCACCTTCGAGATGTTCTGCCGGGGGTTCCATTTTCAGCCAGGTCCTGTAATTCCCATCACATGTGTGACATGTGATGACCGATCCATCGGTTGTGGCCAGTTTTCCCACCATGATGCTTGTGCAGCCTGATTCAACCTCCTCCCATTCATTGGATTGGGAATTGTCCTGTGAGACTGAGGAAAATAAGAAAAATGAAACAGATAACAGCAGGACAAGCAGGAAAAAGATCGATCCTTTGATTTTTTTTACCTTTTGGAAAGCTTTCATGGGCTCACTCCTTTGGCAATTCAATATTCCCTCCCATTATTGAAATTGCCGCAGAACCTGTCAACAGCAAAAATATATATTCACAAGGGCCTCGCAGTTTCTTTTCATGGTTTTGGGAATGTTTTATCTAAAAACTTGATTTCCTGAGGGGAAATAAAATATGCTAACTGCTCGGAGTAAATGAAAAAGTTGAGCCGGTTCTGCCGGGACAACCGCCTGTTCCTGATATTCCTGTTGTGTTGGACCGTGGTTTTTTTTGGGCTTCGAACGGTCCAACATTTTTCTTTTCAAACGAACTCCTATGACCTTTCCATCTATGATTACATGATGTCCTATACGCTGGAAGGCGAATTCATGCCTGAACCCTTTCATGGATACTGGGGGAGTCATTTCGCGATCCATTTCACTCCGTTCCTTTTTCTGCTGGTTCCGTTTTACCTGCTGTTCGACGGCCCGCTGTTCTTGTTGTATCTCCAGGTTTTGGCGGGCGCTTTCTCCGCTTTTGTTCTTTACATCATCGCTAAAAATATCTTTTCTGATAAACACATCCCGGCGCTGGTCGGCATAACTTTTTTACTCTACCGCCCATTTCTCGATGCCTTGATGTATGATTTTCATCCTGAGATTATTTTCCCTCTTTTTTTGTTTTCGAGTTATTATTTTATTGCAATAAAAAAACGGATTTTCCCCTATTTTGTTTTCATATTTCTTGCTCTTTTCATTAAAGAAGATATTCCGATCCTGATTTTCTTTTTTGGGATTTTTCTCTTCTTTAAACTAAAAAAAGACAAGAAGATAGGATTGATCACATCCGGGATTGCCCTCATTTATTTTATTTCGGTTTTGGAGTTCGTCATCCCTTACTTCAGGAATCAAGTGGGCATAGGGCGCAAATTCGAATTCTATGGGCTCTGGGGAAATCCTGGGGACAACCTCTTCGAGGTGGCAAAAAATCTCGTCCTCGATGCTCCTTCCATTTTAGGCTCCCTCCCGTTGGGAGAAATCGGGACCGGTCTTTTTAATATTTTTGCAGCCCTGCTGTTCATTCCGTTGTTTACGCCATTTATTTTGCTGGCCGTTCCGCCGATCGGAATATTGGCTTCGAGTCAGTCTCCGGTCATGCATGGATTTGGTTTGCATTATTTTGCCAACATTTTGCCTTTCCTGTTTCTGGCTTTCATCTATGGTCTGAAGAATGTGGAGGGCAGGCTTACCCGGTGGAAAAGGCCGAAAAAAATTTTGACTTATCTTTGTGTGATCATCTGTTTGATCAATCTGGCCAACACCAAGTGGGAACTCTTAAAGTTTTCCCGCTATTCTGCCCTCAAAGATTACAAAACCGTACATCGTGTCATCGCATCCATCCCCAGAGATGCTTCGGTTGCATCTCTATCTGCCATTATCCCTCATATTCCGAAGAGGAAAAACATCGTCATGCTCCCTGAAATAAAGAATGCGGAGTATATACTTGTCCACTCCGGGCTCAATCTCTGGCCTTTCAGCAGAGAAGAATTTTCCCGCTTTCTCGAAAAGCTGGAGTTCGATGAGAGTTATGTGTGTATTCTGGATGACAACAAAATCCAACTATTCCAGAAAAAACCAATCGACTGATATAATATGAATTATTCACGACTCAAGGCCAGCCCGCCGCATTTGATGGGGATATTGTCTTATGTTATAAAGCAGAAGGAGTGTTTTTGTGAAAAAAGGAAGATCTTTTAAAAGCAGGCTGGTTGTTTTCCTCTGCCTGGTGATTTTTGGTTTTTCTGCATGCCAGAAGAGCCAGGTTATCTATGATCTTAGCCAGGAGCAGCAATTTGCACAAAAAAAAGGAGAGGTGTTCATCCATGATTACATGAGGGGGCGGGATGATGAGTGGCTCGGAAAGGGCTGGTCCAAACTCAAAAAGCAGGGCACCAGGCTCGCCGCATTTCCCAGTTCCAAACTGCGGTTTTTTGTTCAAGAGATTGAACCCCTGCATTTATTTTTTGTGTGCAAACCGTTTTTAAGAGACGGACTCGGGGCAGAAAACATTCGCATTGAGTTAAACGAGAAAGAATTGATCCGCGTGAAGCTGAAGAAGGGGATAGACAGGTTTTTAAATATCGATCTTCCTGCAGATGAGATAAGGAGAAATGAAAACTGGCTTGAATTCTTCTATGGCGCAGGAAAGGAAAATAACCGGGATGAACCTGTGTCATCAGAGGAAAAGAGGAAATTTTCCATCATTTTTTATGACCTCATGATTTCCTCTCATCCTGAGTTCAAGTTTGCCAGGAAATACATCCTGATAAGGCAGAAGGTGGCAGCCGGTGTAAAAACGGAATCGTTTATCCAGAAGGTCCCGAGTTCGATTGATTTTTATCTTGACATTCCTGAGCAGTCTTTTTTTGATGCACGGTACACTTTTTATCCTTCTTCCTCACGCCCACAGGCTGGGATTGGGCCTAACATAGAGATTTCCATTCAAAAACCCGGGGAATCAGAGCGAGCGATTCACAGCATATCTTTAAGCGGAGAAAAAAGCAGTCAAAAGCTGAAAGTAGAGCTTTCTGCGACAGAGGGAACCGTGAGGTTTCACTTGAAGGCCGGCGATCTTCGAAACGCAGACGCATTGAAAGGCTTTCTGGTATGGGAACGATTTCGCTTGATCGGGAAGGCCAAAAAAAAGGAAAAAGAAGGCGTATCTCCCCCGGCTCTTTCTGGCTTCAGGGAATTTCTCTCTGATAAAAACATCATCATCATCATTTTTGATGCGGCCCGTGCGGATCATTTCTCTACTTACGGTTATTTTAGGCCGACGACACCGAACACAGACAGGTTTGCACAGAGCAGCACGGTTTTCACAAATGCCTTCAGCGAAGCGATTTCCACCCGCTGCAGCATAGCCACCCTTTTTACCGGATTTCCTCTTACCGTCACATCTGTGACGAAGATCACCAGCGGTCTTCCCGGGGAACTTTTGACGCTTTCTCAGTTGTTCAGGTCAAGCGGATTCAAAACAGCCGGCTACACAGGGGTTGGGAATATTGGCTCTGTGTTCCGCTTCAACAGAGGATTCGACCAGTTTTATGAGCTTTACAAAGAGGAGGGATTTTTCAGAAAATCACAGCAATACCTGCCTTATGTTCTTCCATGGCTGGAAGCCAACAAAGACAAACAGTTTTTTCTGTATGTTCACTTTAAAGAACCGCATGCGGTCTACAAGCCGTTGCCGCCTTTTCTCGGCATGTTCTCCGGGAGTTTTGAGGAAAAAATTGACCTGACCAAATACCAGGAAATGCGGCAGGATCTGAGTGAGCAGCAGGTGGAATACATCAAAGCCTGTTATGACGAAAATCTGGCCAGTGCTGACTCTGCTTTTGGCAAAATTTTAGATAAGATGGACGATTTAGACCTGTCTGAAAAAACCATTGTTATTCTGATGGCAGATCATGGGGAGCTGCTCGGAGAGTCGGGAAGGCAGTTCGGTCATGGCGGCTATTTTGGGGAAGGCGTAATGCATATCCCTCTTCTCATGCGCTTCCCTTCCCATGAAGGTCTTGAATTTTCGGGGAAAATTGACGCATTGGTGAAAATGTCCGATGTATTTGCCACGCTCGCCGATGTTTACCGCTTTGATATCCCCTGGAGTTTGATCGGAGGCAGAAGCCTTCTGCCCGTCCTGGCCGGCTCCCGGAAGGAGGTCAATTCTTTTGTCGTTGTGGAGAGGAGAGAACGGACTGGATTCTGCATTAGGTCAAAACGCTACAAACTGATCCTTTGGGATAATGATCCTGTAGAATTTTACGACCTTGAAAAAGACCCTCATGCGGAGAATAACATCTACCAACGGGGGGACATTGTGGCCAACCGCATGTTGGAAATACTGAAACGCTGGATTGCGACACAGGAAGTCATCAGGTCGGCTGTCTTAGAGAAAAATCCTTCGGAGATGGAAATTGGATACGATCAGATCGATAAAGAAACGCTTGAAAACCTGAAGGCTCTGGGATACATCAAATAGCAAGGGCTGGATATCCATGCCCATCGTATTGGATCCGGCTAGTCTTTTTCCGCGACGATCCGGTGGTATTTTTTTTTGCCTGTCCGAAGCAGGATTCCTTGGTCTGTCAAGTCTCTGGTGTTGACGGTCTGTTCTGGAGAATCGACCCGCTCATCATTGATGTACACACCGCCCTGCTTGATGAGCCGTTTTGCCTCTCCGCGGGATCCTGCCAATCCAGTTTCAGTCAAAAGATCGACAGGGTTGATTCCGGCTTTAAGGCGGCCATGGGAAATGGCGGTGGAAGGTATTCCTATCAGGTTCCCCTTCATCGGACCAAAAGCCGCCTGGGCTGAAGTCCTGGCCTGTTCGGCTGCATCATGGCCGTGGGAGATTTTGGTCGCTTCATAGGCAAGGACCTGTTTGGCTTCGCGCAGTTCACTCCCCTGAAGCGATTCCAGCCGCCGGATTTCATTCAGGGGAAGGAAGGTAAAAAGCCTCAGGAATCGGCCTGCGTCACGGTCATCACAGTTAATCCAGTACTGGTAGAAGTCATACGGCTTAAATATTTCCCCATCCAGCCAAACAGCACCAGAAGCAGTCTTCCCCATCTTTGCTCCGGCGGCGGTCGTCAGGAGCGGGAAAGTCATGGCCTCGACCTTAACGCCCTCAACCCGGCGGATCAAATCCACGCCGGCCAGTATATTTCCCCACTGATCATCGCCACCCATCTGGAGGGTGCAGCCATATTTCTGAAAGAGGACGAGATAATCATAAGCCTGAAGAAGCTGATAGTTGAACTCGATGAACGACAGCCCCTTTTCCATCCTCATCTTGTAAGCTTCAGCCGCCAGCATCCGGTTCACGCTGAAGTGTTTCCCGATGTCCCGCAAAAAATCGATATAATTAAGCGGCAGAAGCCAGTCCGCATTATCCAGGGCAAGTGATGATTTGCCGTCGAAATTCAGGTACTTATCCAATTGAGCGTGGATCTTTTTCCCGTAAGTGCGGATCGATTCTTCGGTCAAGATCTGCCGCATTTCATCCCTGCCGCTGGGATCGCCTACCATTGTCGTTCCGCCGCCCACGATAGCGATGGGCCGGTGGCCTGCCCTCTGGAGATGCATCATTCCCATGATCGGAACCAGGCTGCCGGCATGGAGGCTTGTGGCGGTGCTGTCAAAGCCGATGTAGAAAGTGATTGTTTCACTGCCAAGATTATGGCGGATTGCTTCCTCGTCCGAGGCCTGCGCTATAAAGCCTCGTTCTTTAAGGACATCGAAGACATTTTCGCTCATTTCAACTTTCTTGGTGATTCTGACGGATTAACCAATAGTTTATAGCACATTCCTGATATGAGCTCAACTCCCTTTGGCCGTATTAACTTTCAAAAATCTTTTTAATGAAACAATAATTAAAAAGCCAGTTGATAACGATGGGGCCATGATTTAGGACGAAACCGGCTCGGTAATCTGATCCATTAATGCCATGGCACCATCGTTGGTAAAGCAGGCTGTCCCTATCGTGCAGTTACCAGCGGTCTTCTGACATTCTAATTCTTCAACGACCTCTATATCCTCGGCTATATTATTAAGCCGTTCGATCTGGGATATAATCCCGCTCTTATCCTTTTTAGAAACTTTCGATGTCTCTAGATCTATTCTCAACTTTCTCAACCCCTTTATCACTTTCGTCTTTTCTCGCTGGAGGTCGATGCATTTTTTGCAAATGTCACTGGAAAAAGCCTTGAGGACAGCTAAAACCACATTGTAACCCCTAAGCCGGTTCTTAAAGTAATCAGACATTATTTTCTCCTCCTCACAACTTTATGCTGAAGGTTCGGCAACCAGTTTTATGAAATCCGCTGCTGCTTTAACAAAACAACCGGGACCGATGGTGCAATTTCCCGCCCTCTTCTGGCAAGGCCCTCAGAGCACTGCCGGAGTTGTGTCCCTTCACTTCGTTTCCACAAAGGACCAAATACCGAATATTAGGGTTTGCCACAACGTTACAGATAATCTTTTCTATTCCTATATTTTCCGTCTGCAATGTTCCAGATAGAGCCGCCCCAGTCTCAATGGCCACTTTCACTAACTTCTCAATATCTGAGGGAATACTTTCAACTTCAGGTGGGGAAGTTCCGTAAGGTGCGTTTAATGTCACTATTACGGTTACTGGAGAGTAAAGGTTACCCCGCAAGTAACAGCCATCTTCATCTCCTCCTTCACCTGAAAACTGGCCCATCGTGATATACTGATTACCTTCTTCCTAGCCTAGGTAATACATCATGCATACATTTCCATGTGCTATTTTGCGAGCCTTTTTGAGCTTATTCCTGAACCTCTCGATGGTCTTCTTTTCTGATGCAACCTCAGGCCTGATAAGCTTTAAGGCGACTTCTTCCTTCACCTTTGTATCATCAACCCTATAGACTCTACCCATTCCACCTCTGCCCTATTCCTCGATAATTTCATACCTATTGGCAAAGACAGAGCCTCTGGTTAGCTCTCGAACAGGATTTTCAAGTGTTTTTGTTACAGTAGGGATGTCGTCAGAGCGGATTAATTGAGTGCCGCAGTCACCGCAGAATTTTTGTGTATCGGGATTCTCAAAATTACATTTGGGGTATTTAGTTGCCAGAGAATGTGATGTCAAACTGAGAACACTTCAGACTCTCAATTTTGTAAGAAATGTGCTAATCCCCACTTCCTGCCTCTGGAGAAGTCTGTGTCACAAAAATCTTAGAAGCACCTGTTAAAGAACTAACACGGGGAACTACATTCGCTAAAAGATACGAAATTATCCAGGAACTCGGAAAAAGGGGAATGGACAGAGTCTACCTTACATCGCTACAATCCGTGGACTCGAAAAGTGTGAAGAGGAAGCTGGCGGGATTGAAAAGCCAGTAATAAAAGGAATTTTTCAATTATCGACCCTGGGGCTTTCCAACAAATTCATAATTCAAATTGATAGCTACCCAAGGACATAAAGGAGGTTCTCCAATTTTTATTGACGCAGAATCTTCCCTGTGCTATTATCATCTCTGTTGAAATTGAAAAGACCTGTTCATTGGTAAAAATAGGCTTAAATCCTAAGGGATGAGGGAAAATTTCAACAAGAAAAGACTAAATCCCTCCCTTATGGAAACGCATACATAAAAAGGAAACCAGAATGAATATTTACGTTGGCAATTTATTACGGGAGGCCACTGAAGATGATTTGCGACAAGCTTTCGAAGAGTTCGGGCAGGTCGCTTCTGTTAAAATCATCACAGATAAGTACACCGGCGATTCGAGGGGATTCGGATTTGTAGAGATGCCCAACCATCAAGAAGCTAAGTCCGCAATCTCCGGGCTTGATGGGAAGGACTTGAAAGGGCGCACTCTTAAGGTCAACGAAGCTCGCCCTCGTGACGACCGCCGAGGTGGATTTGGAGGCAAAAGACGCTTCTGATAAGCGGCATTCGGATCTTCAAGACCATAATCACCTTTTGCATTAAAGTATATTTAGAGGGTGTGTGGTTTGCCCATTTATGCCTAAAAATTCGAAAAGACATCTATTGCTCCGATCAAAAGAAGGGAAAATTCTGCCTGAAAGATGCCTAATTTATTTTCGTGATTGTTCGCTAATGTCAGGGAGTTCGATTACCAGCCTCCCTTGATGTGGAGTGAGATCTAAGTGGAAGGAATGAAGAATAAAAAGATAAGAGAAATAAAATAAAAATGGAAAATGACAAAACTCATCAGTTCATCTTAAAAGGAAAGAAACAAGGGTATCTTTTTTTTGAAGGAGTAGAGAAATCCTTCCGAAATGCTTTGAATACTGGAGAGGGTTTCGATGGTTTTCTAAGCTCTGTGGATCAGCGTGGGATAAAAATACTCAATAAAAACAGAAAAATTCTTCCTAAAAAAGAAAAAAGCGGCTTTGTATCTTACAAGAATCTGGAAAAAACCAACGATCCTGTAAAGCTTTATTTTAAGGATATGGGTAATATCCCGCTCTTAAAACGGGAAGAAGAGCTTGCAATCGCTAGGGAAATTGAAAGAGGCGAAAAAACTACGATCAAGGCTATTTCCAAAACGCGATTAGTTCTTACAAAGGTTCTTTCATTAGAAGAAAAGATAAGAGAGAAGCCGGAAATTGTTGAGAAATTTTTTAACTTCAACAAGAATAATAACACAAAGGGAAACCTGGAAGAAAGAATATTAGAGGTTTCAGATAAAATCAAGAATATCAGAGAGATAAATTCCCGGCTGGAGAGCCTCCCTTCGAGAAATAAAAATGATTTCACCCGAAAGCGTCTCATAGTCAACTTGAGCCGTCTCATCAGAGAACTTAATCTCCGTGATAGATATAGAGAAATGATTATTGAGGATCTTAAGAATAAACTTAAAATTATAGACAAAATAAAAGAGACAAAAGGAAAACTGAATAAATCGATTTCTCAAGGTGCCGTTGAAAAAGAAAAAGAGAAACTGAAAAGGAAAATTCGAGAAAACAACAAGCTTCTGAGGTTATTTCGAAAAGAGATCGGACTTGATTCTCAGGGTTTAAGGAAAACTCTTTGTGCCATTTCTAAAGGAAAGAAAATCAGCGAAAAAGCGAAAAAAGAGCTTATCACGGCTAACTTGAGATTAGTGATTTCCATTGCCAAGAAGTACAGCAATTACGGACTCCAGTTTCTTGATTTAATTCAGGAAGGAAACATGGGCCTAATAACAG
>CAZOJY010000052.1:0-11201 GCA_964580235.1 uncultured Eubacteriales bacterium
TTGCACATGAATAATTCAGGGTAGCCTGGATAATTTATGAATTATCCAGGTTAATGAAGTTTCAAGATATTTTTGTTGTCATTTCTATCAATATCTGGATAATATTCTGTATGTGTGCCGACTATTCAGGTCAAAAAAAAGGAGTGGGAGGTTAAATGAACGAAACCGAAAAATATTCCATCAGTCCGAACGGGGAAAAATTTCCCTTGCCTGAACCCGAAGATTATAAGCAGGAATTTGAAGCCCTTAAAAAACGCGTAGGCCAAGAGAGAGAAAAAGGGCGAGAAATTGTGGTGGTGATGGGGGTTGGCTTTGTCGGAGCGGTCATGGCAGCCATCATAGCTGACGCGACAGATGAAAAGGGCAATCCCGGCAAATTCGTAATCGGGATGCAGCGGCCGAGTGTCCGCAGTTTTTGGAAGATCCCCCTGCTGAACAGAGGCATCTCCCCGGTCAAAGCAGAAGATCCCGAGGTCGATCCGATGATCCATCGCTGTGTGAAGGATAAAAAGACACTCATGGCAACATACATTTATGATGTGCTTTCCCTTGCCGACGTTGTTGTTGTCGATGTACAGTGCGATTATCTTAAAGCAGACCTGGGGAACGTGAAAAGCGGTCAAACGGAAATGGCTGCACTGGAAAACTCCTTTGGCATCATCGCCGCACATATTCGTCCCGAAACCTTAGTCCTGATCGAG
The DNA here is from genome assembly GCA_964580235.1 of uncultured Eubacteriales bacterium. Lineage (GTDB taxonomy): Bacteria > Acidobacteriota > Aminicenantia > Aminicenantales > Aminicenantaceae. The sequence continues at coordinate 702 of CAZOJY010000052.1, forward strand.
ACCACCGTGGCTCCGGGAACCACAGAGCAGGTGGCTTACCCGATCATGAAAAAGATTTTTAAAAACCGGGGCATAACCGGCGAACCGCTGCTTGCCCATAGCTACGAACGGGTCATGCCTGGCCGCAATTACGTCGCCAGCATCCGAGATTTTTGGCGGGTATGTTCCGGTATCAATGAAGAAGCAAAAAAGCGGGTAGTTAAATTCTTGAATGAGGTATTGAATACGGACAAATATCCGCTTACCGTTATGGATAAACCGATCGAATCGGAAACGGCAAAAATTGTCGAGAATTCCTACCGCGCAACCATCCTGGCTTTTTTGGATGAATGGAGCCTGTTTTCCGAGCGGAACGGGGTGGACATCATCAAAGTTATCCAGGCCATTAAGGTGCGCCCGACCCACAGCAACATTATCTTTCCCGGACCCGGAATTGGGGGCTATTGCCTTCCTAAAGATGGGGGTTTGGGTGTGTGGTCCTATAAGCATATCATGGGGTTTGAAGACGACATATTCAAGGTTACGCCTCTGGCTATCGACATCAATGACACTCGGGGATTGCATGCTGCCCAGCTCGCCCGCGACGCCCTGCGCAATATGGGACAGCCCATAGCCGCCGCGGAAATACTCGTTCTGGGGGCTGCGTACCGCGAAGATGTTGGCGACACACGCTACAGCGGCTCTGAAGTCATCATTCGCAAACTTGCAGAAATGGGAGCCGAAATTCGCGTTCATGATCCTTATATCGACCACTGGTGGGAGTTCGAAAAACAGGACTCTTACCCGGGAGTCGGCCAGAGCAAAGCACGCTTCTTCCGCAATCAGGAGAAATTGGTGGAGATATCAATCCAGAAAGATCTGAAAAAGGCCCTAAACGATGTCGAGGCTGTGATTTTCGCCGTGCGTCATGAACCCTATCTCAACCTTCAACCCGATGATGTGATAAAAGCCGTCGGTCATAAAGCAGCGATTGTTGATTGCTTCGGAATTCTGACAGACAACCAGATACGCCGCTATTTTGAATTGGGCTGCGAAGTCAAAGGCCTTGGCCGCGGCCACATCCAGCGGATAAAAGAAAAAGTGAGAAAATCATAAAACACAGATTAGTCCTTTATATCCAAGACCATATGCTTTAAAATAAAAAGAGCAAATGGTGAAAAGGGCAGCTTTTTTTTGCCTCCTGTTTTTGACTTATTTATCTTTTTCCCCGCTGGCCGCTCAAAAAAGGGAGTCGTGGCAGAAGCTGGAACGCAACGGCCAAGGCTATGGCTACGACCACATCATCGCAGAAGATTGCGAAAACGGGAACACAAAATATGAGATCTATCAAACCATAAAAACAGATATTGCCGGCTACAATCCCCAGGATATCACACAAAAGGGCTTCTACATTGTCGATGAAGACATGAATCCGGTGGCTTTGGACCTCCATATCAAGTTCAAATCCAGAGAAATACACATCACAGGAGAACTCAGAGACAGAACTCTATTTCTAACTCGTCAAGTCAATAACGAAGACATGAAGTTTCAAGAAATCCCCTTCGATAATGTCTATTTCGAAGTTGTCCTGGGTAATGTAATATTCCGAAAAAAAGATATGGGCAACTTCGCACTGAAAGTCTTCAATCCTGTGGAAGGGAAAGTTAATGAATATGATGTCGAAGTCATTCCCGATGAGAAAGGCAGCATCGTTGCCAAAGCGAGAGAAAGAATCACTATGATCTTTTATATCGATAAAAAAGGCCGGATTCAACAGATCAAGTTCGTTGAGCTCAACAGCCGCTCTTATGTCACGACGGCCAGAAATGCCAAAAGAATCAACTATCTCAACACAGCCGATGGATTGACCCTGACTGTTCTGTGCAAACCTCAATTCCCGAATGTATGGGAAATCAACAAAGCGCAGATTTCCATCAAATGGAAGGGAATTCCCTTCGAGCAATTCCGATTCGCAGACAACAGACAAAGAACAATAGAGAAAGTGCAAAACGGGGATGAATACGAGGCTGTGCTTGAGATAAACAAACCTCTCCCGCCATCGAGTCAGATTCCATTCCCGGTCCAGAACGAAAAATTCGAACTGTTTCTGAAGGATTCAGAGTTCATCAAACCCGATGATCCAGCCATCCAAAAACTACTTCTCCAAATCAAGGGCGATGAGAAAGATGCTCTATCTCTAGTGAAAAAAATCCTTCTCTGGGAGTACAAAAATATCGGAACAGAATACATTGCCGAAACCCTCTCAGGGCCGGAAGTTTTAAAAAGGAAAAGGGGAAAATGCGTGGAATTCTCCACCCTCTTTGCCTCACTTTCCCGGGCAGCAGGAATACCGACGCGAGTCGCTTTCGGCGAAGCCCTGAGCGGAAAGAACTGGGTCGGGCACATGTGGTGCGAGGTGTGGCTGGGCGAATGGACCGCCGTCGATGCTGCTGCAGGAATCCTCGTCGAGAATCCTTCCCACATTAAATTTATCGACAGCCCGACCGTGATGGGAACCCAAAAAATCCGGTGGAAACTGGTCGACAACCTGGGTATCGAGATACTGACGTTCCAAAAATAACAACATCCAGCCTGAATTATTATCTCTCTTCCATCTTGTGTGGACATAACTTTCAAAGTTATCTTTGCCATCAGGCATGTCCTCCTCTCTAGTGAGGATCTTTAACGCCATTCTCTCATCGCCCTTCTCGGCGACTGCGTAACTCCGCATGTTTATTCCTGATCCTTACAACACTGATCTCTTTTCCCATGTTTGCCCAGAGCTTTATCCTTCAGCAAAATCGTGCTCAATACATACTCGCCGTCCGACTTTGTCGGATTCCCTCGAAGAACGATTCGTTAAGGCTGGGTTAGGTTGGGTCGGGGTCCTCAATGGCGCTACGGACATACCTGATGCCTTATTCCATTAGAGCTTACTCACACAAAATAGAAGAAAACCGAATGATTTAAATAAAGTGGAATAACTCAAGATCCTGATTGTATAATAAAAGAGGGCATACATTTTGGATGGATCGAGGGAGGACCCATGAAAAAACTGTTTTATCTCTTATGGATTATTGTGTTGTTCATCCATTGTGGTCCAAAATCCGATCAGGTCGAAAAATTATTCGAAGACGGAGCTGACGTTATCGTCAATCATCTCGAACCCTATTATTTCAAGGGAGAGCCGTCTAATCTTTTGCTAGAAAAGGAATTTTCCATCGATTTTGCCAGGGATGATATCGGAGAATTAGGCATTGCTGATTCGGTAGAATTCGAAGTGGATTCAAAAGGGAACATCTTTTTTTTCTACACCAATAAAGAAGGGGATTTAATCTTTAAATTCAACACGAAAGGGAATTATGAAACCTCCTTTGGACAAAAGGGGCAGGGGCCAGGAGAGATGCAGTGGATCGTATGGACAGGAATCGGCAGCCAGGACATGCTCATTATTTCCGACAACGGAAACAGGAAGATCTTAGTCTTTTCCAATGAGGGAAGCCTCATCAAGGAAATTCGATATCCTTCTTTTGTAGGCCTGCTTTATCCGTTGGAGAACGGGAATTTTTTCGGGCTCTGGGACAAACGCCCAGCGCCATCTAACAAATATATGTACGTTTGGGCTTTCAGCCTGTACAATCCCGAGTTCGAAGAAATTAAGCTGTTGGACACACAAAACGTATACGATTTCAACACTCTAGGCGACAGAGGAATCAACGCGCGCCCATTTTTCAGATCCCGGATACACAACAATAATATCTATATCTCCTGTGAAGACAGAGGTTATGAAATATTGAAGTTCAATCTGGAAGGAGATCTCCTTCAGAAAATTCGGAAGGAATACAAGCCTGTGGAAGTTTCTGACGAAGTAATACAAGAAAAAAAGAGACAGTATGAAGAATATGGCATGAAGGTCTGGTTCCCCAAATATTGGCTCCCCATGGGAGATTTTTTTCTGGATGATGAGGGCCGGATCTTTGTGAGGACTTTTGAGAGAGGGGAAAATCCCGGCGAACACATCTTTGATATCTTCAATCCAGAGGGAGTTTTTATCGGTCGGAAAGCCATGAATATTTTGACTCTGGGTGATGCCTATGTCTGTGCAAAATCCAGAAGAGAACGCCTATACTGTTTCCAGGAAAAACCAGATGGATTCCGGGAATTCAATATCTACCGGATGAATTGGGAACAAAAGCCTTCCAGAACAAAAAAAGATCTGCGCTAACTAGCGGCTTTGTAATAGTCCAAGCGCATCTCTGTATTTTTTTTCCAGCTAAATCCAAGGGCTTTTTTAAGGGACTTCTCTTTTAGGCTCTTTTTCTTATCTGCCGAAAGATGCAGCAAAAATTCCATGGCTTCTGCCAGTGCCGCAGGATCCTCGACGGGCACTGTTTTGCCTACGATCAAATCCCTTAGCGAAGGGATATCCGTAGCCACCACAGCTAATCCACATCCCATAGCCTCGAGTGCTGCCACAGCAAATCCCTCCTCACGAGAAGGCAAAACACTGAATTCTGCGATATTGTGAAACTCTGCCAGCACGTCCTGTGTGACGTGACCGATGAGATGGGTGTTTTGTGCCTCATCTTTTGTAGGAACTCTCCCCAAAACGTCCTCCATATCTCCCGAGCCAAAAAGCAGCAGTGTGTATGGCCGCCTTTTTTGCAGAATCGCGTTGGCCTCTAACAAAACATCCACACCCTTTGTTTTAGACATCTTGCCGCCGAATGTGACAACCGGCAGAGAAGTATCTGTATCGATGCCATGATTCTGGAAAATTTTTACTTTGGAAAGTTGACGCGGCCGAAAAATTTTATTGTCGAAGCCATTTGGGATGACGATCACTTTTTCTTCAAGAACTCCATAGACTTTTAGGCAATCTATCTTCACAGCATCGGAGATGGAAAAGATATATGCGGCATTTTGTGCACACGTTGTAGCATACGGGCGCATCCGGAGATCATACCGAAAACCCATCTGATCGGAATTATGCGCCCCCACGATATAAGTGTATCCCAAATCATTCAGGACATATCCCATCAGCCAAACGTGTTCAGTCTCTATGACGTCAGGTTGAAATTCCTGGATGACCTCTTGGAGCCGAAATTTCAGGAAATCGATGTAGCTGGTGAATTCGCTATCTGACATATCTTTGAAAGTCCAGGCTTCCTTTAGGTTTCGAGGATTCGGGTCGGGGACAATAAGCGGGAAAGTCGGAAAATCGACACCACGATATTCGAGCGGAAACTTGATGATGTGGTAGAGCTCTGGATTCCCGTAATATTTATCTGCATCCGGGGAAGGCAATCCGAGATCGGGAAAGACGACCTTAATCCTATGCCCGAGATTCTGCAATTCCTGGATGACTCCATCCACGACAGTAGCAGCTCCGGTTCCCCATGGCCCTGTTATTGTGAATAGGATTTTCATTTCCAGAACATCCCTTATTCGCGGGAACTGTAGACCTTCCAGGCAACGACCATAACGATGCCGATGGCCATACCGATCAAACATCGACTCCGCAAGGTTGCCGCCAGCTCCGGATCTTTTGCAAAAAACGAGACGATGATGCCGAAAATCCCTGTTGCGAAGATCAACAAAATGCCGCAACCTAAAGCGGCTTTTACCGAGCCCAAAGGTGCTTTTCTCATCGTTGTTTATGCATTCGCATTATCATACACAAACAAGGATATGTCTATCGCCTATCTATTTTTAATCTTTAACTCTTTTTACAACTTCTTTGCGGCCGTCCGGGAAATGTCCGATGATCTCATACTCTTTGCTTTTATCATTGAATTTGAATTCAACGCGGACCGAGGGCTCTCCATCCAGGACAAAATATGTCTCGCTCAGAGGGATCATTTTGAATTTTTGCGGTCCCATGTGGATGATTTCCTCTTCCGGATTGAGGAGTATTTTTTTATCCAGCTCCTCCACTTTAAAATATTTTTCCAGCCATTCATAATTCAATCTTTGAAAATATTCCTTGTGTTGCGCAGCATAATCCAGGATTTCGATCGCGTTGTACTGTCTTTGTTTGATGCGGTTGAGAATCCGGCTGCCGACATCCTCCTCGTCCAATTGCGCCTCTGTCCTCAGGATGATGTCCAGCATTTCCACGCCGGCCTTTTCAAAAAGCTCTAATGTGGCTGTTTCAAAATCATTCCAGAAAGGGATCAGGAAATTCACCAGTTTTTTTCCTTTTTCGGTTATGGCAAGCCGCCTTATCCTTCGATCCTGGCTATCTTGAAAGGATTTGATGAGACCTTTTTTGATCAGCATCTGTGTTGTCTGGATGACGGCTGGATGCGATATTTTCAACGAACTGGCAATCTCTGAGATGGACAGCGGAGAATCTTGTGTGTAAATGAGGTAAAAAACGGTAAACCAGCGAGGCTCAAAATCAATGCCCAATGACTTGTAAGCCTTGCTGCCACCGCGCATGAACCGCTTCGTCAGCCTCTTCATCCGGCTGGCAATGGCAAGATATCCGAGATTTTTTTATGATTATTGGAGAATAAAAAAAATCAGCGGGATTCCACTCGGTTAAATAACTAGCGCAATAGATGCAAAAAAATCATCAACCGTATTTTTTGCCAAAAAATACAAATGTTCTGTCCATTCATAAAGAGACATGTGATTCAGCGCATCGGTGAAAATGGCATGCAGGACATGAATGAGCCAGCTTACCAGGACAATGTTAACGACAATCAGAATAAAAGTGAGAGGAGAATTTAGAAGCCTATTCTTGATTCGTTTCCTTTTTATCTCTCGCAGAGTTTCCATCCGTAGCTCCTTTGGAGCAACCGATCAATCACTTTTTTAGTCGCGTGAAATCCTAAATAGTTAAAAAAAACAGCATAAATCCTGGGAAAAGGGAGGGAAACGGATACCTTATGGGACAATCAGTCGGCTGTCTTCGCCTTATGTTTGTCAGGCTTCTCCAAATACCCCCAAACCTTGGCAAAATAATTTATTTCCCCGGTAGATGGTTCGGAAAATTCCACCCGGAGCCCTTTGCTCTTGAAAATTTTCATCCATTCTTTGAGTTTGTCGGGCGAATAAACCGTGATTTCCGCCACAGGGCCCCCTTTTATAACCACTTTTTCCTGCATATTTTCAGGCATCATTTTTTTTGTTATGGCTGAAATCGTATCTTTCATTTCCTTGAGCAACCGGTTGGTTTCCTGTGTTTCCTTCAAAATATCACATAGGATTTCTTGTTCTTTATTCATTTTTCTACTTCACGCCTGTAATACTCCTTGATATTCCCGTTTGCGTTAGCTGCCGATGTCAACTGCATTGGCTCTAGAGGCAAAATACCACGAATTCCATGGTTATAGGGAAAGAGATTACCAATTTAGAGGGGAAGAGTCAATTTGTCCATTCTACGATTATCTGTTCTAATTTTTCGGCTTTGACCGGCCGCGACAGGAAATCATTCATCCCGGCCTCTAAGCATCGCTCCTTGCCTTCTTTAAACACATCAGCCGTCAGAGCTATGATCGGGAGGGTTGTATTTCCTCTCTTTCTGATCTCTTCGGTCGCTTGGATACCGCTCATGACCGGCATATGGATATCCATCAGGCAGATATCAAAACTTTCGTTCATCGCTTTTTCCATGGCCTCTTTGCCGTTTGAGACGATCTCCCCTTCACACCCGAGTTTTTGCAGCAAGATTTCGATGAGTTTTTTATTGACAGGGTTATCCTCGGCCACCAAAACTCTGACTTTTTTACCTATCAATTCTTCGGCCATATGAGTCGTGACGATCTGCCCGTCAGAACGTTTGTCCCCCAAAACCGTTTTCATGACATTGATAACACCCCGCTCTGTCACAGGCTTGGTTATGAAAGCATCGAATCCTGCGTCATTGGCTTCTTTTGCCGATCCCGGACTGGCATCCGACGATACGGCAATAAGTTTCATGCTTTTAAAGTTGTTGCTTCTCACTTTGCGGGCAAACTCGTACCCATCCATCCCTGGCATCATGATGTCGGAGAGAATAAGGTCGGGAATCTCCTTCATTTTTTCCAATTCTTTCAGGCCCTGGACGGCGGTGACAGATTCGGCAACAATGTTTAAGCCCGCCTTTTTGCAGAATGTCTTCAAAAGGCGCCTGGCATTTTCATTGTCATCGACAATAAACACATTTTTGCCCGTGAGCTCCTCGGTATTGAGAGGCGAAATTTCCGCGATCACCGAAAGATCGCTTTCCTTGAGATTCAACGTAAATGTGAACTCGCTTCCCTCCCTCTCCTCAGATTCCACCCAGATCGAACCGTCCATCTTTTCGACCAAAGCCTTAGTTATAGCCAGCCCCAAACCCGTTCCTCCATATTTTCGGGTTGTCGATGAGTCTGCCTGGGTGAATGTTTCAAATATCAGCTTCTGTTTTTCGGGAGGAATCCCGATTCCCGTGTCTTGGACCGAAATTTGAATCGAATTGCCCGCTTTTTTTGAATGTTTGCCGGGTCTTTTTCCTGCCGTTGGTAATACACAAACTCCGATCTCTCCTTCTTCAGTGAATTTTATAGCATTGTTCAAAAGATTCAGGATGATTTGTCTTATGCGCGTGGGATCACCGACAAAGTTCATCGGCACCCTTTCATCATAATCGTAGTACAGCTCAATTTTTGAATTGGTAATTTTGGGCCTGGCAATTTTCAACACATCTTCAACAAGATGTTTCAGATTGAAGTCAATTCTTTCTAACTCGATCTCTCCAGATTCGATTTTAGAAAAATCAAGAATGTCACTGATAAGAGCCAGGAGCAATTTCCCGCTCTCCCGGATTGTATCCACATAGTCTCTCTGGATGTTATTCATCGTGGTGTCCGAGAGAATATCCGAAAAACCTATAACTGCATTCAGAGGAGTTCTGATCTCATGAGACATGTTTGCCAGAAACTCGCTTTTCGCTTGATTGGCCTGTTCGGCAGCTTCTTTGGCTTCGACGAGCTCTCTTTCATGTTTTTTTCGCTCAGTGATATCCACGGCCGCATATACAATTCCAGCCGGGTCCTCTTTTTTATCTTTAATCAACGATGCAGAAACACTCAACTCGACTTTCGTTCCATCCCTTCCCTTCCATTCCATCTCTTCATCATGAAGAGCCCAGCTTTTATTGATATTCGGAAAGAAATTTTTGTCGTTTATTTCAAATAGGCAGGATATGGGCTGTTCCTTCAGCTCCTCTTTTTTATACCCCAGGAGCTCGCACAGCGACCGATTCACGAAAGATATCCTCCCCGAGAGATTGACAACCGCTACCAGTCCTTCCGTGGTTTCGAGAATTTGGTTGGCGGCAAACGAAGGAGTTAAATCGATCAATCTGAAACGTATGATGGTCTGCCCGAGGATCAAGGCACAGACAAATACGGGAATGTATCCAAGAGGATAAACCTGAATCCCAAGCACTCCCGCAAAATCGACAGCTCCCAGCAAGCCGACGGCGACCCCGAGAAATATTCCCATCAGCCTGCTGCGCTCCCGATCGGATGCGCTTTTCATGTATTCGAGCCAGATCAAATCCAGGCTGATCAACATAAAAAGGGCGAGATAGGCGATCAAGAAGTATCCATAAGGACCATATTGTGCATAATAGCCCCACGGCATAGAGGACACGCTTTTGATAAAATAGGGGGTAGAAAAAAAACCTAGACAAAATCCCCCAGACAGGATGAGAGTTGCCCAGGCAAAAAATCTATATTTCCTGTATTGTTGGATGATATCAAGAGTGAATATAAAAAAGAAGGAGGGAATAAAGGCCACGCCGATGTGCTCGATTTTGGCCCAGAAGAGGGCCACATTCTCACTCGAAGCCGAATAGAGCCAGGGCAAAGAACCCAACCACACAAAAATGCTGATGGTGACCAGGAAAAAAGAAGAGTTGACCTTTGACGCCCTGTCCCTTATCAGGGTCACAAAACCAAGGACAAGCATCAAGAATCCGACAATGAGAGGGGCAATGGCATAAATATTCAGCCGCAAAAAAAGCGCCTCTATATTTTCCATCTGACCTGAAACACCTCCACAGGCCTTTAATGTTTACAAATGAGGCATTTTTACGTCAATCACCGGAAGGGAGGATTCCGGGGGTGAATTTTTCTGAATAATTTATGATAATAAACAAAATAATGGAGGAAGAAGGTCCTAAGAAACAGAGCGGCATAATCTGGAAAAATATGAATTTAGAGGAACTTTACGACCGCTACGGAGAGAAATTGTATCAATATCTGGTACTCAGGCTCGGTTCGTGCCAAGATGCCGAGGATATCCTGCAGGAGGCTTTTTATCGCTTCAGCCGTTATTCGGTGCGCTGGAAAATGGTCAAGAATCCCAAGGCCTTTGCGTTCAAGGTTGTAAGAAACGAGGCCAACCGTTTTCTCAAACGGAAGATCGCACATGAAAAAACCATGGATCTGAATCCAGCCCGCAAAAACGCCATCGCCTCGGTTATTCAGGGGCCTGATCAAAAATCAGAGAATGTTTTAGCAGAGTCACTGGCACGGCTGCCAG
>CAZOJY010000052.1:11301-22336 GCA_964580235.1 uncultured Eubacteriales bacterium
CACGGCTGCCAGCCGGTACAGGTACGCCTTATCCAAACTGCGCCTAATTTTGGAGGGCAGGAATGAAAAAGGAAAATAACAAAAAAACCGAAGATTTTCTGGAAGATTTTTCTTTCAAGCCTGCTCCTTCAATACTGAAAGGAAAAATACTCGGTTATTCCCGCCAACGACAAAAAACAAATCATGTGAGAGTGGCCTTCCTGTGGAAAGGTCTGGTGGGGTGTGTTCTGCTGCTGATACTCGTTATAGCAATCGATGCCGCCATTACACATGCACAAAATAAGCGCTTTTCTTCCATTTTACAGAAAGAACAGGAATCGATCGAAATAACGGGGGAAGAACGCTCCCTGATTAAAGACGTCATCGGGGAATTTTCAGACTCGACAAAAAGCGACGCCAGCATAAAGCTTTATGATTTTCTGGGAAAAAAGAAAAACAAGAGGCGCCAGACTGAATGGAGGGAATATTGGGAAAAGGAGATTGAATGATATGAAAACACGAAAGATCTTCAGCAGGATTTTACTGTACCTGATGGTCATTTTGACGATTGGGCTTCTAATTCGAGCATACTTCAACTACAGAATGGGCGATAAGCTGGAAGCGTATTTTGGAGACCGTCAAGCCGAAGGTGTGGCTCTCAGCAGGAAGGCCCTGATGCCTGAATGCAGCGATGCCGATAACGGGGCCAACCTGTGGAGGGCGGCAGAAGCTCTTTATTCTAACGAAGGAATGAACGTCGCATTATTACGAGATGTCATGAAATCTATTTTCCATGGAGTTCCCATAACACCTGAGGAGAGAAAAGAACTAAACAGCATGATCGAAAAAAACACAAGAGTCTTGCAATTCATGGAAGAGGCATCGGAAAAACCCTGCTTTCGTTACGGGGATTGGGGCAAGAATCTCTATGACATACGGATTCCCGACGCCGTCAAAATGATCAATTCCATCAGGCTCATCGGGATCGATGCCGTCTTTAAAGCAGAAGAGGGACAAATACAGGAAGCCATCGATCAGATCCGCTGGGGGATGCGTTTTGTTGGAAGAACCATGGACGAACCCTTCCTTATCACAGGATTGATCGCCACTGCCAACATGAAATATCTTCATACTTGCCTCAAACAAATCGTCAGCGGGAAAGATTTCGCTCCCGAAACTCTCCGGAAACTCATCCAGGATATGGATCCGGAAGCCTGGCGGGAAAAATTCACCAGGGGAATTCAAGGAGAGCGGGTATTTTTCCTCGAGAATGCGTTAGCCGTTTTGGAGGGAGAAAGGGATGTCCTCGGTTTTAACCTGGGAGATACCATCTTTTTTTGGATCATCCGTCCTCTAACAAAAGCAGACACTCTCTGGGCCATGAAAATGTTTGACAAAGTCGAATCTTCATCCCAATTGCCATTTTACGAAATCAAAGAATTCCACAAAGGCCTATCCGAAGAATTCGATTCAATTCCGTGGTCTTTCCGCCTTTCCGAATTAATGTTTCCTAACTTTTCTTCTGCTTGGCTGAAAGAAGCGATCTTGGAAGCGTTCATGGGGACAGGACAGATAGCCCTAGCTTCCAAAATATACAAGAATCAAGAAGGCCATTTTCCTGAAGAAATTTCGGCACTCGTACCTGATATCTTGGAGAAAGAACCGATCGATCCCTTCACAGGAAATCCCTATATTTACAAACTTCAGGAGAATGGCTTTGTCGTATACAGCGTCGGATCCAACGAAAAGGACGATGGCGGCCGAGGAACTTTCCAAGTCACCAAACTCGTGATGGAAAAAGACGATGACTGGCCATGGAGAGAGAAAATAAAATAAAGGATAGATCACCTATTCTGAGATCAATAGGGTTTTGGGGTCAAGTTTTATGTTCAAATCCCCGGGAGGCGGATTGTCATAGTTCTTGACTAAGCTGAGACCCACATGCTCGTCCTGGAAAGCTAGAGTGATGAGTACGTCGATCTGATCCAAATACCCCATAAGCTCATTGGGCAGCCCGTTTTCATCAAATAAAGGATATTCCCCTTTCAAGGAAGCACTGAACCAGATGCGCAGGCTCATTTTTTGGGCGAATTCTTTAAATTTCTTCAAATCTTCGGCTGTGGATTTCCGAAAATCATACCCATCCACCATGATAGTATCTGCGGCAAAATCCCCGTAATCAATCATCGCCGCCACAGTTTTTAACACCTGGTCTGTGTTGGCCGCATCCTGTTTGAAATTCATGATCACACGGTTCCGGATGATTTCATCATGAACTTCGAGGGCCGATTCCAGTTGCCGTTTTTTGGCAATCTTTTTAAAAATATCTTCATACCGCGTGATGATATAATCCACGCGGGTGGCATACGATACATGGATCACAGGCTTATCCTGAAAGAGTTTGTCTGTGGAAAGATGAACGAGACAGGCCGTCTTTCCTACACCTTTTCGAGAAGCGAGTATGCCGATATTCCCGTCTTTTAATCCGCCATGGATGGCCTTTTCCAGAATCCGCAAGGGACTTCTTCTGATCAACTCTTTTTTCACCATGTTATCGTCTCCTAATCTATTAAGAAGATTCGTTTTGTTTTGACTGGCGATATTCTTCTTTTAATGCCTCGGCAAGGTTGACAGGAACCTTTCCGTATTTTAAAAACTCCATCGTGAATTCCGCTTTGCCTTGAGTGAGGGAGCGGAGAACAGTGGCGTAGCCGAACATCTCGCTCAACGGGACTTTGGCATCCACCCGGGCGAAAGTGCCGTCCTCGACCGTGCTGATAATGATTCCGCGCCTCTGGTTGATACTGGAAAAATAATTCCCGATAAATTCCGATGGCCCTTCCACAGAGAGTTTCATGATGGGTTCGAGGATCTGGGGTTTGGCTTTCCTGTAAGCCTCCCGCAAAGCTTCTCTTGCCGCTGTCTGAAAGGCGATGTCCGAAGAATCCACAGGGTGTGATTGACCGTCCACCAGAACGGTGCGGATCGATGTGACAGGGAAACCGATAAGCTGCCCCTTTTTTAGAGCATTTTTAAATCCCTTGTCGCAGGATGGGATGAACTCCTTCGGGATGTTTCCTCCCTTGACCGCGTTTACGAACTCATAGGGGCCATCGTTAAAGGGTTCGATATATCCGACAACCCGTCCGAACTGGCCTGCTCCGCCGGTCTGTTTTTTGTGCGTGTAATCGAATGCTGTCCGCTGGCTGATGGCCTCCCGGTAGGCGACCTCCGGCTTTCCGGTTTCCACTTCTGTCTTATATTCGCGTTTCATCCGCTCAAGATAGACATCAAGATGGAGCTCGCCCATGCCCTGGATGATCGTCTGTTTGGATTCAGGATCTACATAGGTCTTAAATGTCGGATCTTCCTTGATAAATCGGTTCAGGGCTTTGGCCAGATTATCTGAACTTTTATTATCCACAGGCTTAACAGCCAAAGAGATCACAGGGTCCGGGACAAATATCGAAGTCATCGAGTAATTCAGGCCGGTTGTGACGAAAGTATCCCCAGAACGACAATCGATCCCGAAAAGCGCAATGATGTCCCCACATATCGCTTGGTCGATATCTGCCATCGTATCGGCATGCATCTTGACTAAACGGCCCACACGGATCATGTGTTGGGACCTGGTGTTGAGAAGCTGGTCTCCTTTTTGAACCGTTCCTTGATAAACCCGAAGATAGGTCAACTGGCCGTAGGGCCCATCCTCGAGCTTAAAGGCCAGTGCTACGCTGGCGGCATCCGGGTTCGCTTCCAACAGGACATCCCTCCCGTCCTGGTCCATATCTTTGGCGTGATTGACCACATCCGCTGGATGGGGAAGGAAGCGCACGACACCATCCAGGAGGGGCTGAACGCCCTTATTCCTGTAGGCTGATCCCATAAGGACCGGAGTCAGCTTCCTGGAGATGGTTCCTGTGCGAACAGCCTGATAGATGAGGTCTTCTGTCTCTTGTCCTTCGAGGATGGCTTCCATCAACTCATCCGAGAACATGGACACCGCATCCAGCATCTCTTCTCTGCTCTTGGCTGCTTGATCAAGTAATTCTGGTGGAATCTCTTCGATATGGACCTTTTCCCCGTCCTTACCTTCAAAATAAATAGCTTTCATGGTCACAAGGTCCACCACGCCCCGGTGCTTATCCTCGAGCCCGATCGGAATCTGCATCAGGACGGCATTATGGCCAAGACGTTCCTTAAGCTGGTTTTTTACCTTGAAAGGATCAGCCCCTACCCTATCCAGTTTGTTGATGAATGCGATACGAGGAACATTGTACCGCTTGAGCTGCCGGTCTACTGTGATCGTCTGCGACTGGACACCTCCGACCGAGCAGAGCACCAGGATGGCACTGTCCAGGACCCGGAGAGACCGTTCGACTTCGATCGTGAAATCCACGTGCCCGGGTGTGTCGATGATATTGATGACATGATCTTTCCAGTTGACGGTCGTTGCGGCCGATGCAATAGTGATCCCCCTCTCCTTTTCCAGTTCCATCGAATCCATGGTGGCGCCTTTGCCATCTTTGCCGTTGACTTCATGGATCTTGTGGATTTTTTTGGTGTAAAACAGGATCCGCTCTGTCAGTGTCGTCTTGCCGGAATCGATGTGCGCACTGATCCCTATGTTCCGCATCTTTTCGATTCTCGAATTCATCTGTACACAATCCTTATCTCTGCTTTAATTATGGGGGATTAAAGTGTCGTCAGAAAGATATTTTCTGAGTGATGATTATACTCGATTATTTCGATTAAATCAACCGAATAATGCCATTATCGTGCTCACATACCATTACGGACGCATACTCTGTCATTGCGAGGAGCGCTGCGACAAAGCAATCCCCGGAGATTGCTTCACTTCGTTCGCAATGACAATATGGCTGCTACTTGTTCTGTTCTTTTTGGGCGTCGAGGCGGCGCTTTTTCTTCACGTAAGGAATGCCGTTGGCCATCCAATCCGGCATAGGCCTTCCTTTTAAATAAAAATCGAAATACTGCTTCATCCGCTTCTGGAAGTCCTTCTGGTTCTCTTCTTTGGCCAGATGATGGGGTTCGCCGGGATAGGAAAGGAAAATCACTTTTTTACCGAGGTAACGGGCGGCATTGTAATATTCCAGCGACTGGATCCAATCGACCGATCCATCCTCTGTCCCATGGAGCAGCATGAACGGTGTGGTGATTTTATCGGCGTTCTGGATGGCAGATTGGCTGCGGTACAATTCGTGATCTTTCCAGGGATCTGTTCCCATACGTCCCTGGTTGCGGGAGTAATAAGAATGGTTGTTATTCCCGGAGCTTTTAAAAACCTGGTTGAACTCGCCTTCGATACAGGTCGGCGGCGCACCGGAGACGACACAGGCAAACATGTCGGTCTGGGTCACGATGAAGGATGATTGGAATCCCCCCCAACTGTGACCCTGAAGGCCTATGTGTTCAGGATCGGCATACCCAAGCTCGATCACTTTATTCACGGCACTGCTGATACAATCCAGCGATGACGTACCGGGCTTCCCGATCTCGAACACGATATCCGGCATCAACACCAGATATCCATCGCTCGCATAGGCCGACATGTGGGGCCTGTCATCATAGGTCGGCATGGAATACTGGTGATGCCGCTGGGACATTTTTTCGTAGAAATAAACCAACATCGGATATTTTTGACCCTCTTCATAACCCGCCGGTAGAGTCAGAGTGGCCTGAAGTTTCCTCCCCTTGCTGTTGGCATAATCGATCAAAATCCTCCTTCCCCAAGCATAATCTTTTTGCTGGGGATTGGCGTCGGTTATTTTTTGGGAATCGGCAAAATTCATCCCGCTCACATGCAGATCCGGGAACTCAACGAACGTTTCGACGGTATAAAGCAGTTTGTCCGCTTTTTTGGCTTTGTAGGGAAATCCAAACCGTTTATCGGCAAAAATCAACTTCTTGGGTTCACTTCCCACATTCAGCAGATAAAATCCGGATTTTTTTGTCCATTCCCCGTAGGCTGAGAGCAGCATCGGTTTGGAGGTGTCGATGAATTTTTCCTCGGGATCCAATCGGACATACCGGAACCGGATTTTTTGCTTATCCCCCAGGCCTTTGCAAATATTTATAGGATTTTTTCCATCTAGCGGCAGAAGCCAGAGGTCGTATTTGTGGTTCATGATCACGGCTTTGCCGTCTTTGGTCCAGCCAGCCAGGCCAAAAGGAGGTTTTTCATCGGGATAGTCATCTTCCTCATCCACAAAAACAACCGGCGCATCGGCCGAAATATTCGTCGCCGTCCTCTTTTTGAAGTCGTAAACCCATAACTGTTTATCCTTTACATACAAAAAATGCCCGCTGTGAGGAGAGACTCCCAGTGCGTTTTTTATTCCCTTCACGATGGGAGTTCGATCTCCTGATGCCGTATCGATCAGATAATAATCGGCTTCCCGTGTCTCTACATCCGAAAGATCGAGGATGGGATCTCTGCCGACGCCCCATTTTCCATCTTGTGTCAGGGTGATCGTACGCATAGCTTTATCTGCAAGCTTCAGGAATTTATTTTCCTTCAAAAGAAAAACAGACCTGTAGGTGAAATTGACATCATAATTGAAACGCCTGGCCTGGACGGACTGAATTTGCTCGTCTTTCCAGTGCCAGACGTCGACGTTCGGCAGCTCTTCTTTGCTTTTTTCTGGCTTTTTTTCCTGTTCTTTGAGGCCGCAGAATACCCGGGACAGGTCTTTGCTCCAGATAAGGGCGCGATTCTCTGTTGTTCTAGATGGCCCAAATCCTCTCCGCCTCTGAGGCAGAACCCTCTCGGAAATCACCATGTCTTTCTGAAACTTGGGATCTTTAGAGGGATCGTATTCATACCGGACAGACGACTCCCCTTCCAATCCAGTAAATGCCAAAAGAACATTGTTCCTCTCCCAACAATCCTTTTCCAATTTTCCTCTGAGGAAGGCCAGGGCCGTGCCTTCTTTATCCCAGGCAATCTGAGTATAATCGGCTTGGCCTGTATCCAGAGGGACAAATCGACCGGTCGTCAATTTCATCAAGTACACACCATTGCCTTCCTTATTGGCGGCATCGACTGTGTAAACCAGCATGGTCCCGGGCTTGTTGAACTGATATTCTCCGACGTTTCCGATGTTCTGGGATAGGCCTGTCTCAAGATTGCGGAGCACAAGATCTGTTCCTTTATGTTTGGCCGCTTTATCCTGCTGGCTCTTTTTTGCCGCAAAAAACCGGGAGTTTTTAGAAAATCCGATATTCGATGTGTTCTCTATCGTGTATTTATCACCGGTGGCCAAATTCAGAAGTTCTCCCTTTCTGGGAATAGGCTTTTTATCCTTTTGCAGTTTTTTTACCTCTGCTTTAGACACGCCTATCAGGTAAGCGGCCCATTGGGAATCTTCCGAAAATTTTGCTCCCGACCCGTAAAGAATTTCATAAATCTTATCCGACACAAGATTCTTGATATAAAGGGTTGCATTACCGCCGTTGGGCCGGAGGGAATAACTCACCCAACTGCCGTCAGCACAGATAGCCGGAGAAAGGATGTGCTTCCAGAGGGGATAATCCTCCAAAGTCAACACTTTCTTCTCGCTTTGGGCAGAAAGCGAAAAAGCAAAAATCAATACAAGAAAAACCGATAAAACATTTCTCCTCATATCCTTCATGATTTTCCTCCTCGCGAAAAAATATCTCATACCACATCCTTCCTCATTTCACAAATTTTGTACAATATTAGTATGGACCTCTATTTCCGTGATAAATATGGCTTTTGGGGGTGGTTGAAGCGATCCTCCTTGTGTCATTGCGAACACCCGAAGGGTATGTGGCAATCTCATGAAATTGCTTCGTGAGGCAACATTTTTTAGATCAGGATTGGGTTGTTAACGGGAGTACTCTTGCAGCCACCGAGAAAGGCAATGAGGGAATGGTTTAGCTTTTACTTGCCTGCATCGAGGTGGTCATAATGCAGCATGGCATTGAAGACTAGAAAGAAGGATCCATGAGTCTCGTGGCGCCACATGGGGTTGATGCTGAACATGACCACGTGGCCATCCCCAAGCTTGCAGTCCACGACAACTGGAGCGCCCGCTAATTCACTGCCACCCGATAAACCGCCGCTGATCAGGAGCTTTTTCTCATCCCTGGTAAAACGGAGCACGATTCGTGGTTGAATACGAGATATCCCAGCACGCGGACCGGGCCGCTGCCCGCCTTCCTTTTCCCCTTTTTCTTTCTGTATTTTTTGGAATTCCTCGATCGTTTTTTTGCCGAGGTCTTTTGGCCTCCCCTGTGGAACATCAGGATCGCCTTTAGTGCCGCGACCGGTGACGCGATCGCGGGAACCGGACTGAAAGTATCGAAATCTCCCCCTCCCCATACTTCCCTGTGCAAAAACGGGCGAGGAATTGAAGTACGCCCCCAGATTTTTGTCATAGCCGTAGGCGATCGGGCTGGACGTATCTGCCACTTCAGTCTGAAATACCCCTCCCCGGGCCCAAAGCCCAGTAGTTTGTTTGATCGTGATTCCCCGTGCCAAACCAAATTGGATCGGTAACGACGAGCTGTTTGTCAAAGTAATGAGAAGGCCTCCCTCCTTTATGAAATCCCGCAGATGCAGAACACCTTCCAACTCCAGTCCTCCCCGCATATCGTCTGTGGAATCTTGACGGCCGAGATTGGGTGTGAGCTCTGTCTTTTGCCATGGTATGGGCTTGTCACCAGTAGCTCCCTGCACGATGCTCAATGCACTGCCGGAAGAAGGGCCGAAAAGAATAACATCATATTTATCCCTCAACCGCACAGTGTCCCGCACCTCATGGACGGAAATGTAGTCATACGGGATTTCAAGTTCATCCAGGGCAATCCGCACCCATCCTTCGGTTTGGGTGGACTGCCATGTGTGCATTAACGCTACGCGAGGTACTGTGACCTCATGCATCGGAACATCCGGCAGCTCACTTGAACTCCATGCTGTAAAACCGTAGGTTTTTCCCGCTTCGTTCAGGAGGGAATCAATATTTTCCGCGGTTTCTCCGGTTTTGATAATGAATGTTCCCGCATTGAATTTTCTCTTCTCCAACTCGAATTTTTTCTCGGCGCAAAACATTTTGAGCTTCTTGTTTTTAAATCGGAAAGTCGCGAGTGGATTGTCGGCATTGTGATTGATTAGATAGGCTTTGATCTTTCCTTTTTTGAGTTTCTCAACTCCTCCTGGAACACGGATATCCTTCATCAGGGTCATAGGATGGGATAGTATTTCGACATCTTCAATCCTGACTGTTTTCACATTGTAAAGCGGCCCCATGGTCCATCCTACATCATCGTATGGACGGGGATCGTCAACGTTGAAATACTGGTGGTCGAGCATCATGTCCGCCATCCGGGAATACGGCTGATCCATGCGGACAATATAACTTCCCTTTGGAAAGGTGTTTTTTTCGAGTTTGATCTCCTTATCGGCCCTGTGAATTTCGACGCCTTGTCTTTCAAGAAGCGTCAGCAATCGGGCAACCTGTCCCGGTCTGGGATCGTCACCGGGAAAAACATACGCGGCAGGTCCTTCGTTTTGGGCCTTAGCAACCGCCCGTTTGCTCTTGAGATAAAAATTTTCCATGAATTTTTCCCGGTTGGCTGCCACATAGTGGATCGCGATCTGGATGCCGCTGCCCTGCATATTGACGTTATTGCGGATCGACCAAAGAGTGCGTGGGAGGGGAGGATTGGGCCGGTACCAGGCCCGGTCGCCGCGCGCTGTGATAATCCGTGTGCTTCCGTCGCCGGCTCCCTGAGTTTCGTAGAAACGGCCGATAGCATTGTGTCCGTTGGCGGCATAAAAAGCGTAATTGGGCGCCCAACCATCATAGAAACCGTGTGTCCATACCCCGGGCACACCTTCTCTGGTCATCTCATCGACTTCCTGGTATGCGATCATATGCCATTCATCGATCAGAATGGGATCTATCCAGGCGTTATACGGCCCTGTTCCGGTCGAGATATAAAGATGAGAGGCAGATTCGTGGAGGTCATGCAGCACCTGGGGGTGAAACTCCAGGAACGTATTCATGATGTGCTTGCTCAGGTCCAGACTCAGAGCCAGATTGTCGCGGTTATCATCATGAGCCACGTATTTTCCCCAGTAAAGCAGCCGCGATGGAAAGATGGCTTCAGGATCCTTTCGTTTGGCCATGGACACGTCCACCATTTTTTCGCGGCCGTCGACTTCCAGAACAGGTGTGATCATGACGATGGCGTTATCGCGGATGGTTTTGATAAACGGGCCTTCGTCTACAGCGAGGCGGTAGGCTAACTCCATCAGCATCTCAGGAGATCCGGTTTCCCCCGAGTGCATGGCTCCGGTCGCCCAGTACATAGGTTTGGCTTCTTTGATAAGTTCCTGAGCTTCGGCTTCGTTTATTCTCCGTGGATCGGCCAGTTTGGCATTGATTTCTTTGTACCGGTCGAGATTTTGGATCGTGCTCTCATCAGAAATCACAACAAAAATCCGCTCGCGGCCTTCCTCGGAAATCCCGCCTGGAAAAACCTTAACCCGGGGAGATGCCTCAGCTAAAGCCTGCATATATCGATTGATATCCTTTGTGTATGTCAGGATATCGCGCGCACCTGCGATGTGTCCGAGAATGTCCAAAGGTGTAGGGACATCTTCCGAGTATGGCAAATTATCCATCCATTTGGGCAAAAAATGTTTATCCGTCGAGAATTCCCTGATTTTTGCAGTGTATTCCTCATCGATTTTCTGCTGTTGTGCTGCAGCTGGATATAATCCAAGTTGAAGAACCATACAGACAGCCAAAAACACATAAATCATCCTTGGTTTTAAGGAATACGCCCTTGCTTTTTTTCTTTTCGCTGAAAACATGTTTCTCCCTCCTCTTTAGATCATTTATGGAAATCTTCTCAAGTGTTTCCTGCGGCAGTCAATGTTTAACTTCACCTTATGAAGCAACGTATAAAATTTGGAACATTCCGTCAAGGGAAATATCATTTCATGTTATTTAACCTGAATTATTCATAAACATGATTTTTTTTACCGGGATTTAATACTATA
>CAZOJY010000053.1:0-22334 GCA_964580235.1 uncultured Eubacteriales bacterium
AGCTCGCACATGAATAATTCAGGGTAACCTGGATAATTTATGAATTATCCAGGTTTATTTTATTTTGAATAAAGTATATAAGAATATAAGATGACAGAACGGCAAATTTGAAAAAGAGGAGGTGCTTCATGGATTCTCATGTTATTGAAAAAGCGCTTGAAGTCTGGATACTTCAAAATCTGTTAAATTTTTCAATCATGCTTGGCATGCTTGCTCTGGGAATGACTATTGCCCAAACATATTTTGAGTCCATTAAACAAAAATTAACGCTCAGAGTTTCGATCGAGATATGGGATGCATTCACAATACTCATCATCGATATTCTGCTGGTGATTATTGTCATAATCGGATATTTGGTTCTGAATCCGGACATTATGGCCGATATAAAAATTGCGATCCCATTTGTTCCGGCAGCCGCCATCCTATTCGGCATCGCTTTAGTGCTTCGACTGTTTCATGGGGGGCATAAGGTCAAAAGTCCAAATTTCCTCCGATCTTTGTGGGTCATGTTTGTTGCGAATATGATAAATATTATCGGTTTTACTTTTATCATGGAGGCCCCCAGTGGCGAATATCTTGAAAATCATCCCAGTTCCTTCTGGACGTTTATTAAAACCCAGCTTCGTTCCAATGCAAACCCGGACGGGCTGGAGCTCTCACAGGTGACTTTTTATATCTGTTTTCCTATCCTAATTCTTGTATTTATCTGGGGATTTCTATCGGCATTGGGCCAGTTGAAAAAAGCGAAAGGGGAATAAACCGTGGCATGGGAATGGAAACTTATTTATCAAAACTGTACGGGATGCGGGATATGCGTCGATGTCTGCCCGGTGGAGGCCATAAAAATGACACGGGAAATGGCATATCCCGACCCTGTCCAAGACACATGTAACGGATGCATGAAATGTCTCAGGCAGTGCCCTTTTGACGCATTAGAAGTCAAAAATTGACACGGTTTCCTCATTCCTACCAGCTGAGATACATGGTAAGTTTCAAGTAGAAATCGCCGGGAGATATGTCATCATAGTTGACATAAGCCATGTTGGGTATGAAATGGATATAATCTGCCGCTTGAAAGTCAATCCCCGAGAGGAAAGCGATACTGGGAGAAGTGGGATCAAAAGGCATGTAGCTTATCTTTTCCCCAAAGGGATTTGGTTGGAACATTCGATCCATACGAGCGAATATATTGACTTTTTTTGTTAGATAAAATACCGCAAACCCTGAAGCGATTTGAAGATTGACATCCTGGTTGTCTCCTGAGCGCTTCTGATAAATATACTGTAAACCCGCCCTGAATTTTTCCCGCTTGCAAGCAAAAAAAACTTGGAAGGTAGATATCCTGGGATTTTCTTTTTCCCCTGGGGAATAATCCCCATAAAATTCAAAGTATATTTCCTTCACGGGGCTAAATCCCAATGCCGCATAAAGCTTTTTCTCTTTGTTAACCTCTCCCTTTGTCCCTTCTCCATTTGCCAGCATGAAGTGATAATGTATTATGTTGTCAGCCGCATGGCCTTTCACTGCAATCCCAAAGTCTCTAGGAGAACCCATCCTCTGTAAATCAACAGGGGTTTTTTCAACAGAGCGGTAACCCCAACATTTTTCCACCTGATCCCAGGTGGGAGTGGGAGAGAGCCCCAAGAGGAAGGAAGTCTCATTCCACTTGTACTCCAGATAGAGATCCTTTATGTAGGGTTCTATTTTCGTCTTGCTCTTGAAGTCTCCAGGGCTGTTGCCTTCCAACCTGAATCTAAAGTTGAAGGCGGAACTGAGTTTATGGTCATAGGTAAAATAAATCCTTCTCACCCAGAATCCGTTCATCCCTTTGACATCTTCGGTATGATGGTCCCGTATGTTGTAGTAATCCATATATGCCAGCCCTGAAATCTTCCCCTGAGCATTTGCCTGCAGTGCTAGGCCACAGACGAAAGCCACTGCTACCAGCCAAAAAATCGCTTTTTTCCTCATTCTTTTGTTCTTCCCTTAGTATGCATGCTGCAAAATCGTTCAGGCATTTCTTTCTTTTATAATCCATAAATCAAAAAATCACAAAAGAAAATTTTCACTTATTTGCAGATGAAATTTCTCCTCAAATGTTTTTCTGTTTTTCTGCGATTTTTCAATTGATCATCCCCGGCTTTTGGATCCGGTTCTGTCAACAATAAGGATAAAAATGACAGGATTCAAGAGACCGATTTTCTTGACAGTTATTTAGTTGTAATATACAATTGTTTGCATTCCAAACCGTTATGAAGCCAAACAGATGGATAAATACAACGTCCGGAAATTCCGGAATATACTCAGCGACGCCTTTTATGGCAGAATCCTGGAGAGAATTCCTGCCGACCTCCAAAAGCAGGTCATGGAAAGCTTCGATAGACTCGTGAACTATTTTTCCGGCAGCTCGCAGACGAGATCGCTAAATCCGGCTGTGCCGCAAAGATAATTGCACCGGCCCTTCCTTGATTTTTTAATTCTACTCAAAAGCTGTAGCCGAAGCCGAAATAAAGAATATGGTATTTTCCTGAATCCGCGTAGCTTCCATCTCCGTGAATGATGAAGGCCTTGTCTTTGTAATCCTCATATTTCCATTTTGCAAAGACAGAGACATTCTTCAGGAAAGAGTAGTTTGCTCCAGCAGAAATTCTGTAGTGAGTTAAATCTTGATCGCTGTAGGTAGCAATATCTGAGGTGTCAACAGTGGGGTGGAATCCTGAGCTTTCCCAATTGGCTTTTCCTGTGGTCACGGAAAAATCGCCAAACAGGGAGAAATCCTCTGACGGATGGAAATCTAGGGCCAGCAAGAAAACATTCGCTTTTCTTTTGTAAGGGACGCCTTCATCTTCGTAGGTGAGCCCAAATTCTGTTCCGTAGATGAGGTTATTGACGGTTTTATCGTCCATGTACGTGTAAGAAGCGGTAAGCGAAACCTTGTTAGTTAAACCGTACCATAAGCTGAACACGAGGTTGTTTCTTTTATGATTGGAATTGATTTGGTCGTTTTTGCTAGAGTTGTAGAAGTAGTTCGCAGCCAGAGAAAGCCTGTTGGTGGGCATGACGGATATTCCTGTCGAGAGCAAATTGATGTCTGTATACAAACTCGTCATGAAACGCTCTGTTGTGGGATCGATGGGATTTTCTTCGGGCAGCAAAGGCACACCGAGAGGATTGTCGATGTTTTTCAATTTGTAGCGGAGAAAACCTTTTATCTTGGAAGAGGGATAAAATGTAGCGCCAGCACGAAAAGTCGTGGTTTTTGTTTCTTTGAGGTATTTATCCATAATCGTTTTTTCTTCCTCTTCGACTCCGGTGGCCCAATCAAAGCTCCTCTTCATTCTGTTGTAGTCAAATCCAGCTCTTAAATTGATCTTCTGCCTGGGAATCCGGTAAGCAAAATCACCCCCTAAAGTGATGCTGTCATTATTCAGGTGGTTGGCTTCTAGGGTCGTTCCCTCGAAGGAGAAATCGGGATTCATTTTGTTGTCATACTTGTTGTTCATGAACCTCAGGGTTAGGTTCATCCCTTTCGTCAGAATGGCACGGAATCGAGAAAGGAAATTGTTGATTTTCGCTTCACCGTTATTGTTCCTGTTCTTAACTTTCCCCAGCGTATAACTTCCAAAAATAGAGGCATTTTTCAAAGCATCTATTTTAGCTTTGAATGTATCTGAATTTTTCTCAGAATCGGGTATGTGGGCAAACTCTTGTGTTCCCGAGTAGATGAAACGGCCGTAGGGATTCGTGTAATCATGGTAGACTGGATTAGCATTGTTATCGAAGCGGCGTCCAAGGTGGGAATAGCTCACTGCAACGCCTTTTGCTTTAAGTTCGGCTCCCAGGATAAAATCTCTGGTTTTTTGGTCGATTCCTTGAGTTTTGGCTTCGATATGGCAGACTGTGCACACATCCAGAGTTCTAGCCTGCTGCAGGCCATTTTCATGGACGTATCTCATCTGGGATTTAATCTTTAGATTTGGAAAAGAGGGGATAACAAAATCTGTTTTGTTGATTATTTCTGTGCGAGTGCTGGAATAGACGTCGAGAGGATTGCTGTCGACAAAGGGAAATTCTTCATGGGTGGCCGGGTCAACCTCTTCAGGGACAACATTGGTTAAAGGGTCATGGTCCAGGCGGTGGAGAAAACGGTTGGCCTGAAATTGAGTTCTGACGATACGCCCCAGATCGAGACCGGCAAAGTAGGACTGTTCGTCCTTGTCAGTGAATAGGCCGGAGAGATCGAATGAACTTTTGTCGCCAAAAAAAGCTCTCAGTCCGAAACCGGCTCCTGGAGATGAACCGACTGTGGCAAACTCAGCCGCTCTTCCTGCAGAAAGACCCGAAACGTTCAACGGCAGATCGCCTTCTTCAGTCAGCAAAAACCTTTGGAAGACCGAAAGATGACCGGAAATTTCAGCTTTCGTTTCTCCGGCTGTCCCTTCTTGAGCGAGGGTAAAACTGTTGAGCATTGATCTAACGATTTCGCTCGGAGTATTAGCTGCAGTTTCTTCGTCGCGATTCCCAGCAAGACCAAAAGATAGACAAAACATGCTCATGATTACAGCGAATATGAATAATTTTTTTCTCATCTTGACCTCCTATCTAATGAATCTTGGGGAACCTGAAAATGTCGGATTGTCGCTTCCGTGAATCTGAGAGTGACAATGGGTGCATTTGGTGAAGAAACTGACATGCCAATTTTCAATGCTGACGGCTTCATGGTGACCGTCTTCATGGCTTGTGTGACACTGCATGCAGAGGAACGGTTCTGTCTGGGACTGAAGATGGTTGGCTATGCTTCCATGGGGGTCATGGCAGATAGCGCAGTTTTCAACGACAGGAACATGTTCAAAACTGAACGGGCCCTGCTTTTCCGCATGGCAGCTCAGACAGAGTTCGTTCTGCGTTTCTGCCTTGAGGTTGCCTTCTGCCTGGCCGTGAACATCATGGCAGGAAGAACAGTTCATTTTTTTCTCACGGATGGGATGGTGAGAAGGATAATTCATTTGAGCGCGTTTGTTCGCGTGACACCCATAACAGAGATCGGGATCTTTTTTGGTGAGCTGGTTCTTGGCGACGGCATGCGGGTCGTGACAGGAAGTACAGGAGACACCGCTGATATCATGAGCGCTGCCTGCGAAGTTCATCTGCATTCCACTCCGGTGGCATTTAAGACAGATTTCACCCGCTTCTGAGGGAGTTAACTCATTCAGGTGAATAATTTTGGCGGGATCTGCTTCTTCAACGTGTGCTCCTCCTGGGCCGTGGCAGGATTCACAGCCGGAGATCTGGCCTTTGAGCTCAAAATCGGCCAGCCTTCCATGGATCGTCTTATTAAAGGCGTTTCCAACCTCCTCATGACATTCCATGCAGGTCTCTGATCCAACATATTCAGCTTGGGCGCTTGTCTCCTCTGCTCCAAGCCAAGAAGTGAGGGCAAGAACTGTGAAAATGCTAAATGCGAATGCTGCCAAGGCGATAACGAATCTGTTTTTTTTCATCGTATTCTCCTTGTTCTGAATTTTCATAAAAACTTATAATTCTTTGCCTTTGTTTTTTTCTCTCAGCCGATGACCACCTCCTTTATCATAATTTGTTAGATTCAGAGCCTCTTTGGCAATGGATCTGATCTGTTCTCCTTTAAAAGGTTTCTCAAATATGGAAAAGATATTTAAATTGCCAAGAGAAGGCTCAATTTCTGTTTTCGATAGAGCTGACAGAATGATGACTTGAGCGCTGGGCTGAAGTTTCCCTATTTTTTTCAGCATTTCAAAGCCATTTTCCTCATTTATTTCTAAATCTGCGAAAATGAGATCGTAATGAATCGTCTCTGCTTGTTCTAATGCCTCCTGAGTTGTGGCCGCTGCATCGACCTTGTACCCTTCTTGTGAAAAGATTTCGTTCAAGGACCAGCGGATGAGCTTGTCATCGTCAATGACTAAAATTTTAATCACTGTTATGTCCTTTAAGAGGAATGGCAATTTTCATGCCAACCAAATTTAGAAAGATATTTATTTTATATTTTGTTGATAATAAAGAAATTACAGAGGTGCTTTTAAAAATGAGTTGCAATTTAAGCGGATGAGAATGGGGGATTTAACCCATTGGTTAGGCATATCACCCACAGAATAGATTTATTTTATGGAAATTATATATTTTAATATCGGCTGAGATCAGGTGCAGAATAGAATATAGTCGGCAATATTAGACATTAAAGCTGCCACGTTCCTAGATTCTATTGCCTGTCATTTTGCCGACAGCGGTTTCTGCAGCATGTTGGACAGCCCCTTCATCTGTGCCCTGGGTATCTCCTTTGCCTGCCCGGAGAATCACCC
Source organism: uncultured Eubacteriales bacterium (assembly GCA_964580235.1). GTDB lineage: Bacteria > Acidobacteriota > Aminicenantia > Aminicenantales > Aminicenantaceae. The sequence continues at coordinate 6,336 of CAZOJY010000053.1, forward strand.
CCGTTTCCAGATCGACTTCTCGGACCGTTACCCTGGTTTGATTTCCGGCGTGCTGAATGCTTCCGAACATCAGAGTTCTTGGACTCTCCAGTGAACCTTCCGGAACCTTTCCTTCTTTTATTTTTTGCTTAAGACATTCTGCCGTTGGCAGGGGGTGGCCATTTCTCCCTAACCTTACCATAAAACAGCCGAGACCTCCTCCGCTCTCATAAATGTAGCCATCCCCTTTGCTTGGTGAATACGTTCCTGCATGGAGACAGTAACTTTGGGCATTAAAAAAATAAGCACCTGGAAAAAGCATAAACATATCTTCATCGTTAGTTTCCATACTGCCCATAGGTAAAGGCACTGGAGGGATGTATTCATCAAGAAAGGGAATCTCAAGGAGCGCATCATTGAGTGATGTCGTGATCGCGGGCTTCTGTTTAAAAATTGTACTCAGTTTAGGAATCTTGATCTTGGGTTTCCGGAGTTTTTTAAATTGAGCGCCTGTTGTGGCGGCAAGAAAAAGAACGAGGACTCCCACAAAAACTATTCGCGCCCTGTGTTTATTTTTCATGAATTTCACATTTCCTATTATTTTTATCGAGTATATCATTTCTGATTCTGCTGTCAAGAATTGTCATTTTAAATAAGCCTCACTGAGTACATGGAAATATCAGAAAAAATCAAGAATTTGCTTACGCCCTATGAGGGGACATACAAAAAAAAATGCCGGGGGCGGGACTCGAACCCGCACAGAGGATAACCTCCGAGGGATTTTAAGTCCCTTGCGTCTACCAATTCCGCCACCCCGGCCAGCCTTATATGTAACATTTTCTGCCTCAAGGGTCAATAATTGTAATCTTTGATCGCTTGCTGGAAAAAACTTGACAATATTGTTGTTGCAAAATACAATTGTTGTATTTGTTAACTGTTGTTTAAAGAAACTAATGAACACACAAATCATTCGTCAATTCTGAATAATCCTGATAACATTGGAGAGACTGCCCGATGACCAAGAAAAAAGCCGAGGCTGCAGAACAAATCCAGGATAGGAGAAAGCCAATGAACAGCAAAAACTATTTCGATGAAGTAGCCGGCCAATGGGATGACATGCGGAAAGGATTTTTCAGCAAAAAAGTTCGCGAAAAGTCTTTTGAAGCGGCTCATCTCATCCAGGGAAAACTGGCTGCCGACATCGGGGCCGGCACAGGCTATATCACAGAAGGACTGATCAAGGAGGGCCTCAGGGTCATTGCCGTCGACCAGTCAGAGGCAATGCTGGCTGTCCTGAAAAGCAAACAGCCTGCTTCGCATCAAATCGACTGCCGGGCCGGAGAGGCTGAAAGCCTTCCTATCGAGGACAACGCGGTCGATTATGCCTTCGCCAATATGTACCTGCACCATGTGGATCATCCCTCCCAGGCAGTCAAAGAAATGGTGCGGATCCTGAAGCCCGGAGGCACACTTGTCATTTCGGACATGGACAAACACGATTTTGAGTTTTTAAGGATCGAGCACAACGACCAATGGATGGGTTTTTCGAGAGAAGACATAAAGCGCTGGTTTAAAGATGCCGGCTTAAAATCCATCACGATCGGCTGCGTGGGTGAAAATTGCTGTGCCGAATCCGAGGACGGCTCCGAATCGGCCAGCATCAGTGTTTTCATCGCATCAGGAGAAAAATAACCTGTATTGACTTGTTTCCAATTGATGATAGAATAACACTGAGTCTATTGCTTATAAAATCCTGATGCGAATTATTCTTTTCACCGGTAAAGGCGGAGTCGGAAAGACAACGCTTGCAGCAGCCACTGCCCTGCTTTCTGCCCGGAAGGGCCACAAAACTCTCATCATTTCAACCGACGCCGCGCACAGCCTGTCCGATTCTTTCGAGGCCAAACTATCCAATCGGCCCAGAAAAATCGTTGCCAATCTTTATGGACAAGAAATCAATGCCCTCGAAGAGATCGAAAAAAATTGGGGGGACATCAAAACCTATCTCACGGCTCTTTTCTCCTCTCAGGGAATAGATGAGATCGAGGCAGAGGAAATGAGTGTTTTCCCGGGTATGGAGGAGCTGTTCAGCCTGATGCGGATCCGGAAATACGACAAAAGTTCCGAGTATGATGTCATCATCGTGGACTGTGCTCCCACAGGAGATACCCTCCGGCTGCTGAGCGCTCCTGAAATCACAAACTGGTACCTCAAACACATATTCCCCATCCAGAGAACAGCGGCCAGAGCGGTCAGGCCGGTGGCGAGCCGGGTCCTCCCCTTCCCATTTCCGGAGGATAAAGTCTTCGGGGCGATGAAGAAGCTGACCACCCAACTGGCCGAGATGAAGAAAATCCTTTCCGATTCCAGAAGAACGACCATTCGCCTCATCCTGAATCCCGAAAAAATGGTTGTCAAAGAGGCCCAGAGGGCATTCACTTTTTTTAACCTCTTTGGATATGCCGTCGACCTGATTCTTGTTAACAGGATGATTCCATCCAGCATCAAGGATTCTTATTTCGACAAATGGAAAAGCATTCAATCCTCATACCAGCACATGATCAAAGAATGTTTTGCCCCGATCCCGATCCTTTCCCTGGAGCTTCTTGATCAAGAGATCGTCGGAAATGAACTTCTGCTAAATATTGCAAAAAAACTTTACGGAAGGAACGATCCAACCCGCCTTTTTCTCACCAAAAAACCCATCGAGATCCTCAAAAGCGACGGCGGATTCGATATGTTTCTGAATCTCCCGTTTGTCGACAAAACAGATATCGATCTTTACAAAAATGGGGAGGAGCTGATCATAAAGGTGGGAAGCTTTAAAAGGAATATTCTTCTTCCCCAGAAATTGATCGATTTATCGATAGACGGTGCAAAATTTGAGACCGACAGGCTCAAAATAGGCTTTCGCCATTAGCCGTGCCGGTCGATCGAGCCATAAATCAAGAGAAAGGAGGTGTTCCGTTGGCTGAGGAAAAAACACGCGAAATAAGAATCAGCCTTCCAGAAGAACTTTTTTCCATCCTCTTCCCGAAACAGGCAATCGGGCATGTCGTGAAGGCCAAAAAGGAAATGCTTCTGGCCGTTCGTTCGCTGATCGATGCCAGGATAGAGGCTCTGGAAAAAATGCAGACAAAAGTGGCCCAAACAAAGAAATCCCCCGGGAAAAAAAAGATCACGGTCGAATAGAAAATTGTTGGGGCATCCGGATTTTCACGAATTCTGGATTCGGGGCGGGGTTGACTAAGATTTAACTTGACGTTAGAGTAATCAAAAGTGAATAATCAAAAAAACCAGATCCCCCGAATCCTGCCTAAACAACTGACCACCCTTGCTCTGAACAGCGCCGAAGGGATTGCCAGCATCTTTATCGGCCTTAAATTCACACCAAATTTTCTCAGTTTTATCGCCCTCTTAGCAGGATTGGCGGCCGGTATTCTGTTCGCCCTGGCACAACCTCTGTGGGCAGGAATCGTCATTATACTCTGCGGGTTGTTCGATGTTTTGGATGGACAAGTGGCAGCCAAAACAGACAAAAAAAGCCTGTTAGGAGCCATATTTGATTCCACCCTGGACAGATATTCCGAGTTTTTTATTTATCTGGGACTTGCCTACTATTTCCGGCATCATTGGGCCCTCTGGTTGTGTTGGTTCACATTTTTTGGGTCTTTTATGGTCAGTTATACGAGAGCCCGGGCTGAAGGTTTGGGCATAGAATGTCAAATCGGCATCATGCAGAGAGCAGAAAGGATTGTCCTTCTTGCCCTCGGAAGCCTGCTCGGTTCAGCTTTTGGCGCATTTGACTCGGTTATGATAGGCGTTCTGGCTGCGATCGCGCTCATTTCCAATTTTACGGCCTATCAAAGAATATCTCACGTTAAAAAAGTTGAAAACCAGAAAAACTCAAATGCAAAAAATGGGGAACAAATAACCTGAATTATTCGGGTTTGGAACTTCACTCATAGTAATAAAGCTGGCATTTTCTAGGTAATGGTTCAGGTTAGATTTTCGCAGGAAAAAAAGGAATTCACCTGCCATGAATAAACAAAAAATTATTTTTTTTGTCGTTCCTCTGCTTTGCCTGTGCTGGATGGCTGCTTATGGCATCGAAACCGGAGAAATTAGAGGCAGGGTGATCGATGAAAACGGTGAAGTCCTTCCGGGCGTGGAAATCACGGCTAAGAGCCCAAACCTGCAGGGGACCCGAAGTGTCATCTCTTCAACCAACGGCCAATTCACTTTTCCTCTTCTTCCTGTTGGAAGATACACCCTGACTTTCCATCTGGAAGGCTTCAATCCTGTCATCCAGGAAGATGTCATCGTTCGTTTGGGCAGGGTGACTGACTTGAGAGTTCCCATGCGGGTAACCAGCATTCAAGAAGAGGTCGTTGTGACGGCATCGCCGCCGCTGATCGACAAAACCTCAGTAGACACAAGCTATTATTTCAGCAATAAAGACCTTGAAAACATTCCTGTTCAAAGCCGGAATGTTGTAGATGTTACCAAATTCACGCCGGGGGTGACCGGTGTGAGAGTCAATACCCGGCAGGGAGTGTCCACCCAGGGACTGCCAAGCTTCAGAGGGGAAGGAGAAGAGGGCAGCACATGGATCGTGGATGGCCTTGCGATAAGCGGCGTCCGGCTGAAAAACGCCGGAGTGCATATCAACTATGACTCCATCGATGAAATCCAGATCATCTCAGACCCTTTCAGTCCGGAATACGGTCCCGCTTTCGGCGGGATTGTCAACATGGTTACCAAAAGCGGAAGCAACGACTTCACCGGAGAATTCTCCCTTGTTTTCACGAATAAAAAGCTCCAATCAGCCCGTCAGGAACAGCTGGCAATCGTCAGTGAGCCCGCGTTCTTTTCCAACACCAATTTATTTTTCAACGTTGGGGGCCCGCTGGTCAAAGACAAGCTCTGGTTTTTCCTGTCGAATAATTTTTTCGCCGATACAGAAGAAACAAGAGACATAACCGTGGACTACTTCAGGGTTCCCGGCGGAAAGCTCACAACCCGGAACAACAACCTGTTTGCAAAACTGAGTTATGCCGTCACAAACAATCACAACCTTGCGTTAACGGCCGTTTACCATAAATCATTGGGACAAAAAGGAGGAACAGGAATCCCTGATTTGTATGAAAAAATCACCTGGACCGACATGATATTCCGGCTTAATTACAAAGGGATTCTGAACGCCACGACCCTGGTCGAAGCCGGATTCGGACATGTCAGCCGGGATAATCTAAAGAAGCCGTTGGATGGCAATCTCGATCCCGCTCAATACTACATCGAAGACCTGGCAAGAAACATCAACAATTCCTACGGTCATGTGATTGACGATCAGTACAGATGGGATTTTAATGCAAAGCTTACAAAATATTTTGACACCCAAAATTTTGGACACCATGAAATCAACCTCGGATTCGAATACACATCTTTCGGATCAGAGTTTTCCGTGAATTTTTCCGGCAGAAAAGAGGACATCTTTCCGAACAATGGATTTGACGTCGGTTCCAAGTACTATTTTAAATCATGGAACGAGGGAGCAAAAACACCCACCTTCCTCTACGAATACGGTCCTTTCAATTTTATCAACTCCTCCAGGGGAATTGGAATTTATTTCAAGGACAAATTCACCGTGGGCCGGTTGACCTTCATGGCCGGATTCCGCAGCCAGACCCAGGTCTGTTTGGACGGCAAAGGGGAAAAACTCTGGTCATGGAGTTTGGGGGACTTTTTAGCTCCCCGCCTTTCTCTAGCCTTCGACATAACGGGCGACGGTGTGAATGTGCTGAAACTGGGATGGGGCCGATTCTCCGACTACATCACAACCATGCCCCTGGGAATCCTGAGTTCCGGCGCGGGCTTGAGCTTCCGGAACTATAACTGGATAGGTCCTGACAATCCTTCGGACAATGAGCGCTATGATCCGGCAAACTGGGAGTTTAAAATCGAACAAAAACTTCAGGCCTTTGAAATCGCCAGCGGCCTGAAGCCGAATTTTTTGACGCGCTACCTCATCCAGTTCGACCGCCAGATTGGCAGGAACTGGGCCGTAAGCGCACGGTATATTCGCTCTGCCGCAAATGATTTGCTCGAGGTTCTGGCCGTCCTCGATCCCAACACGATCTACAAATTCCTTTATGACAATTTCGAATACAAGAGGAGAAATTACTGGGGTGTGGAGATAGAATTAAACGGGAGAATCGGGACACGGTTTTTCCTGAACGCCTCCTACAGCCATGCTTCCGCCAAGGGAACAAATCCCGGTCAGGTGGAAACGGGATCCTGGACGCAGGAGGAAGGGAGCACAAATTTCCTGGGTCTTTTTGGCAACCACATCTATGTTCCTGCTATTCCGGGGCTGGAAGAAGTCAAAACGTGGGCAGATCGGGAGCTGGGGGGTCTGGGGGGACGGGGAATCGGCGATGAAGGGTGGTACGGGAAGCTTCCCTACTCGGTCGATCACAATGTCAAAATTAACACGATATACATGGCTCCCCATGGAATAGCGGTTTCAACCGCCTTCGAATACATTTCGGGATATTATTGGGAAAAATTGGGCTATGTGCCGTTTTTCGGGGGATATTATTCTTTTCCCGAGAAAAGAGGAACAAAAAAGAGTCCTTCTCACATCTATTTTGACATCGGACTGGAAAAAGAGTTTTTCGGAATTTTAAGCCTCAGACTCGACCTTCTGAACCTCTTTAACAGCCAGAAGCCGATATCTTATGTCAAAGAAGACATCCCGATCTTCGGGCAGGTTTGGGGCCGCCAGCAGCCCAGGCAGGCCCGCGTGATGGTCAGGTTGAGATGGTAATGGTTATTCAACCGTGACGCTTTTGGCGAGATTACGGGGCTGGTCCACATCCGCTCCTCTATGAGCCGCGATGTAGTAGGCAAACAACTGCAGGGGAAGCGTGGTTAAAAAAGGAGTGAACAGAGGATGGGTTGTGGGAATCGGAATCACATCTTCCACCTTATCTTTGATATCATCATCCTCATCGAAGGCCACCGCGATGACATAGCCGATTCTTGTTTTCACTTCTGAAATATTGCTCAAAATTTTTTCATACACTCTATCTCTGGGAACCACAACCATGGTCGGCATCAGGTCATCGATCAAGGCAATCGGTCCGTGTTTCATTTCTCCGCCGGGATATCCTTCGGCATGGATGTAGGAGATTTCTTTCAGCTTGAGGGCGCCCTCCAGGGCCACGGGATAACTCACCCAGCGCCCCAGATACAGAAAGTGGGAAAAGGGAACAAAACGCACGGCCAATTCTTCAAGAGATTTTGCGCCGTCGAGAATGATTTCCATTTTGTGGGGAATCCGCTGCAGTTCCTGGATGAGGGCAAGGCTTTTCTCTTGATCCAACGCCTCTCTCACCTGACCGAGATGGATGGCCAGCAAGGCTAACGCCGCTATTTGGGCAGAAAAAGTTTTTGTTGCGGCCACGCCGATCTCCGGTCCCGCATGAGTGTAGAGAACGCCATCGGCTTCTCTGGCAATCGACGAATTCACCACATTACAAATGGCCAAAGTCAGCGCCTCTTTTTTTCTAACGGCCCTCAAAGCCGCCAGCGAATCGGCCGTCTCCCCGGACTGGGAAATCAGCACAACCAGAGCTTCTCTGTCCAGAATAAAATCGCTGTACCTGTATTCAGAGGCATACTCCACATCGACGGGGATTCCCGCCAGGTTTTCTATAAAATATTTTCCGAGCAGGCCGGCATGATAGGAGGTCCCGCAGGCGATGATGACCACTTTTTTAATCTCGCCCAGGCGGCTGGCAGGCACACCCGCTTCATCCAAAAACACTTTCCCGGTATCCAGGGAAATCCGGCCCTGAAGCGTATCCCTGATCACCTGCGGCTGCTCAAATATCTCCTTGAGCATGAAATGTTTAAATCCTCTTTTTTCGATCATCAGAGGATTCCAGGTTATATGTTCGGATTTTTTCTTCACCTCGTTTCCGGAAAAATCACTGAACCTTGCTCCTCCGGGCTCCACGACCGCCATCTCCCCATCTTCGAGAAAAACAATCTTTTGAGTGTGATTGATCAAGGGATTGATATCGGAACAAACAAAAAACTCGTTCTCCCCCATCCCGACAACCACAGGAGGGCCCATCTTGGCAGCGACAATTTTCTCGGGATCCTTCACGCAAACCGCTGCAATCGCAAAATCCCCCTCAAGCTCCCCGAGAGCCTGTTGAACAGCCCCCTCCAGCGAATTTTCATAATACTTTTCGATAAGATGGGCGATGACTTCTGTATCGGTCTCGGTTTGGAAGGCATGCCCTTCCTGTTGAAGCTTCTTTTTCAATTGGAGATAATTCTCGATGATGCCGTTGTGCACGACAACCAGCGATCCCGTACAGTCCTGGTGAGGATGGGCGTTTTCTTCAGAAGGCCGTCCATGTGTGGCCCAGCGCGTATGCCCCACGCCGTAATGCCCCTGCAGAGGATCCTCACTCAGGCTTTTTTCCAGCTCCGCAATTTTTCCCTTGACACGTCTTCTGTTGATCTTCCCTTCCTCTATAACGGCGATGCCTGCCGAATCATACCCGCGGTATTCCAGTTTTTTCAAGCCGTCCAAGATGATCGGGACAACGTTTTTCGATCCCACATACCCGATGATTCCACACATTATTTTTTCCTCTTCTTTTTCCCCCATCCCGGTTTTTCAACCTGTTTGCTCCGCGAAACGGCCAATGCCCCGGAAGATACATTTTTGGTGATCGTCGATCCCGCTCCCACATAAGAGTTTTTCCCGATCCTGACTGGAGCGACGAGTTCTGTTCCGGACCCGATGAAAGCACCTTCCTCTATGACGGTTTTGTGCTTCTTTTTCCCGTCATAGTTGCAGGTGATTGTTCCAGCGCCGATGTTGACGTTATCCCTGACTTCGCTATCTCCGATGTAAGAGAGGTGGCCGGCTTTTGATCCCCTGCCGAAGACCGTATTTTTCATCTCCACAAAATTCCCGATTTTTGCACCGGCCCTGACGGTGCTGTTCGGCCTCAAATGGGCGAAAGGGCCCACCTGGGCGCCTCTCTCGATCGTGCTTTCCTCGATTACGGTCGAAGGCAGAATCTTAACATCATGGCCAACGCGGGAATCTCTCACATGAACATAGGGGTAAAGTCTGCACCGCTGCCCGATTTTAGTTTTCCCCTCGACGACCACAGAGGAATAAATCGTCGTATCCCGGCCGATTTTCACATCGAGGTCGATCCATGTGGTGGAAGGATCGCAGACCGTGACACCGCTTGCCGCAAGGGACTTGATTTTCCTCTGCCGAAGGATAGCCACAGCTTCCGCCAGTTCAAAGCGGTCGTTGATTCCGACAATCTCCTGTTCTGCAGGGGCTTTATAAACACCGACGTTTCCTTCCTTTCCAGACATGATTTCAATGATATCCGTGAGATAAAATTCACTTTTGACGTTTTTGTTCGAAATCTTCGGCAGAGCCCCGAGGAGATCTTTGATCCTGAACAGATAAACTCCAACGTTGACTTCTTTTATCCTCCGCTGGGCAGGAGCCGCATCTTTTTCCTCGATGACCCGGAACCCATTGTTTTTTTGCTGAATCACCCGCCCGAATCCGGCAGGATTTTCCATTTCTGCGCTTAAAAACGTCAAGGCGTTTTTTTCCTTTTGGTGCTGCTTGATCATACGCCTCAGCGTGTCCGGCCGAATCAGAGTCAAATCTCCGTTAATAACAAGTACATTTTTGTTCTTATGGGCCTTAAGGATTTTTTTTGCCGCCAGGACAGCATGGGCCGTCCCCCGCTGTATCTTCTGGTGGATGAATTCGACGGGACGGGAGTACGCCTGCTGCATGACGTCATCTTTCTGATAACCGACGACCACATAAACGGCCTCCGGCCTTAAGGCAAACAAGCAATCCACCACAAGATGAATCATGGGTTTTCCGAGCATAGGGTGGAGAACCTTGATCTTATCGGATTTGAATCGGGTCCCCTTGCCTGCGGCAAGAACAAGAGCTAAAAGATTTCTTTTCATCCCATTTTTGTGATGACTCTGAACTTTTTATCTTCCCAAAGTGGCTCGAATCCTGATTCATTCTGAGCCAATATGCTAAAAAACTTGTCTTTGTGCACGGCATCCATCAGGTGATCAAGACACTTTTTTGCTTCTCCCATCTGGCAGTAGGTGAGTGCCATCAAATACGAAACTTTTCCCTCATTCGGCTTCTTGGCCTTAGCCTGCTCCAACAATTTTATCGCCTGGCTGTGATCTTTTTGATTATATTTATATACGGCATACTCAAAATAATCTTTGAACGTTTTTAACGACATCGTTTCCTTTTTCTGGCGTTTTTCACAAAGTGAAATATAAATATGGGCACGATCGGCGAGCTCTTTTTCCTTGCCATATTTTTCTAAAAAGGCGAGGAACAGCTCTTTAGCTTTGACACAATCTCCTTTACGAAATGCTTTTATCCCCTGACCGTAAGCATTCAGTATTTTCTTATAGATGTCCTTTTTTAAATTTTCTCTTGATTCTGGCAACTTTCCTCCCCATTATTAAGCCGGATTATTCAGCATTTTTGCCCATTGACCGGGGCAATATCGCTTTTGGACAATCCAAGTCTCTTCTAAAATGAAATTTTCTCGGAATTATCAAGATTTTCCATTTTATATCAGAATGATGGTTTTGACAAGTGGGAACAAGCACCCGCAAGAGGAGAGGCTTGCGGAAGGTTATTGGCTGGCAGAAAGGTATTCCGGATTATCATGCAGAAAACGGACAGCTTTCAGGTGGAGTAAATGCCCTGCTTTTTTTGCGACAAAATGACCTGTCAGAGGCATACTGAGAAGCGAAAGATCTCCGATAAAATCTAAAATTTTGTGCCTGACAAACTCATCGGGATAGCGAAGCGGACCGCTGATCACACGGGTATTATCCAAAACAACAGCATTCTGCAAGGACCCTCCGAGAGCCAATCCTTTTTTTTTCAGGTCTGGGACATCCTCCATGAAACCGAATGTGCGGGCAGGAGCGATTTCCCTCTCGAATTTATCAGGATTCAACACGATAGATAGGGACTGCTTTTTGATGCTTGGATGTTCATAGTCGATCTGATAGGTGATCTTCAGCTCTGTGTCCGGAGCAGCAGAAATCGAGGCATCCTCTTCCCGGATGATAAAGGGTTTAGCAATACTCATAAGGTTTTTTTTCTCAGGCAAATCTCTGAATCCTGCCCTTTGAACGGCATGGACAAAAGGAAGAGCACTGCCATCCATGGCCGGGATTTCTTCCTGGTTGAGCTCAACAGTCAGACTATCGATTCCATAGACCAAAAAAACGGCCACCAGGTGTTCGAGAGTTTGTATTTTTCCCTGATCCGTAACAAGCATGGTGCAGTTTTTGGCCTCGATATTTTCCGGGGAAGGACGGAATTCCAAATTTGACAGATCTGAACGCCTGAAAACAATTTCTCCTGAATCGGAAGGGATCAGCTTAATATCCACATGTTTTCCCGAATGAATACCGATGCCCGCGAGCCCCACTTCTTTTTTTATTGTTTTTTTTGCTACCACGCGCTGTGCCGTTGTATAAATTCGCTTTTGATTCGATAAGTATAACTCATACAAAAAGAACCCGTCAAACCTTCAAGCGGTCATAGGCAAGAATATCCAATGTGCTTTATGTCTAGCGCAAACAAGACTTGATATGCTAGAATCAGGATGATGAAATCACAGCTTGAGGACATTCTCACCCAGGTCCACAAGGGAAAACTTTCCCCAAAAGAAGCTCTCAAACGTCTGAAGGATTATCCTTACAAGGATCTGGCCTTTGCCAAAGTCGACCATCACAGGGAACTCCAGCGAGGTTTTCCAGAGGTCATATTCGGCCTGGGAAAAACGCCTGAGCAGATCATTAAAATTTCCCGCGAAATTTTAAAAAAAGGGAATAATCTGCTGATTACCAAAGTCGATGCTTCAATATATAAAAAGGTCAGGCAAAAACTGCCCAAAGTCCGGTATAATTCCCAGGCCAAGGCGATCTTTTTTCAGCAGAAAAAGGGGGCTGCAGGGAAAGGGAAAATAGCCGTCATCACGGCGGGAACATCCGATATCCCGGTTGCTGAAGAAGCGGTCGTAACATGCGAAATCTTTGGAAACGATGTGGACCGGATCTACGATGTGGGGGTAGCCGGACTGCACAGGCTTTTTGGAGAATATGAAAAAATCACACAGGCGAGAGTGATCATCACAGTGGCCGGGATGGAAGGGGCTCTTCCCAGTGTTATTGCAGGAATCACGGAAAAACCTATCATTGCAGTTCCGACAAGCGTGGGATACGGAACCAGCATGAAAGGGCTGGCAGCGCTCTTGGCCATGCTGAATTCCTGCCCTGGTGGTCTGGCTGTCGTAAACATTGATAACGGGTTCGGAGCGGCTTATTTTGCAAGCTTGATCAATCATCTCTAGCCTGTTCGCGGTAGTGCACCACAGCTTCACAGGCCGCTTTCTTCGCATCCTTTATTGCAAGGGACTTAGACGCTTGACAATTCGATCACCCAACCCTATATTTACCTAGTTAACTCCTTTCTCATATCAACTGGCATCTATTGGCATGGAAATTATTGACCAGATTAGACAAGCCGCCAACATCGTCGAACTGGCCTCCCAGTACACAACGTTAAAAAGGGCCGGCCGGCGTCATGTCGGGCTCTGTCCTTTCCATTCCGAAAAGACGCCTTCTTTTACGGTGGATGATGAAAAGCAGCTCTTCCACTGTTTTGGCTGCGGAACAGGAGGGGATGTTTTTACACTGGTCATGGAAAAAGAAAACCTCAGTTTCCCTGAAGCGGTCCGCTATCTTGCCGAAAAATACGATATCCCCTTGCCGGAACGAAGAAGGCTCTCTCCTCAATATAAAAAATTGGAAGAGCAAATTCAGAAAATAACTGAAGATGCCCTCGCTTTTTTCCGGAAAAATCTCCATAACACAGGTGAAGGCAAAAAGGCCCTTTCATATCTTCAGAAGAGACAAATTTCAGACGAAATCATCCAGAAATTCAAAATCGGTTACGCGATGAACTCATGGGATTCGCTGATTTCCGCCTTCCACAGACAGACCATATCCTCCAAAGATCTGGAAAAAGCAGGCCTGGCCATCTTTAACCAGGCAAAAAACAGCTATTATGATCGTTTCAGAGGAAGAATCATCTTCCCGATATTCAGCGAATCCGGAAAAGTCGTCGCATTCGGCGGAAGAAGCCTATTCGATGCAGAGCCCAAATATCTCAATTCTCCCGATACGCCTATCTACACAAAAGGAAGGCTTCTTTACGGCCTGAATTTTTGCAAAGAATCCATCCGCAAAGCCCAAGAGATCATCATGGTGGAAGGGTACACCGACTTAGTCGCACTCTACCAGGCCGGAATAACAAACCTCGCGGCTCCTCTGGGAACAAGTTTAACTTCCGACCAGATATATCTTGCAAAAAAGTATGCAGGGAAATTGATCGTCAGCTTTGACGGCGATGCAGCCGGGACAAAAGCGGCCAGCCGCGCCGTATCTTTAGGTTTTGAAAAAGGAATGCAGATAAGCATTTTAAGACTCCCAGAAGGATATGATCCAGATAGCCTTATTAAAAAAGAGGGGATCGATGCATTCAATAAATTAAAAAACGAAAGCATTCCCGGTCTTAAATTTTTAATACAGTTTCAGAAAAAAGGGATGAAGTCTCAGGTTCCTGAAGAAAAAACAAAACTCGTTAAAAATATCACAGATGAACTGGGAAAAATACCGGACTTGATTGTCCGTGATGATTATATAAAACAAACGGCCGAATATCTCCTTGTTGATGAAGGGCTTTTGCGATCAATTATCAAAAAAAAAACAGACGGGATTCCGGAAACAAAAAAGGTCCGTTTCCTTCCAGCCGAGAAAATTCTCCTTCAAATATTGTTTAGAGATACAAGTATTACCTCACGGATTATCAGCTTTTTAAATGAAGACTACTTTAAAGGATTAAAAGGAGAGCCAATATTTAGGGAAATAAAAAGGGCTTATACAAAAAATAAAAAAATTCCTGGCTTTCATGAATTCAAGGAAAATTTAGACAAATCTTTATACAGCGCATTATCAGAAATACAATTCGGGGAGAATATTCCTCACACATTTGAAGAAGCGCAGGATTGTATCGACAGTCTAAAAAACAGATCTCTTGAGATGAAATATGTAGAACTGGATGCAGAAATAAAAAAACTGCAAAGAAAGGGAGATTATGAAAAGAGCAATGAGCTGTTAAGCCAGATATTTGAAATCAAAAAGCAGCTTTCTTTATTACTGCAACGAAATTCTTGAAAGATAGGTATATAAACCGGGAAAAGACATAAACAGACAGGAGATAAAATTGCCATCTAACAGCAAATACGATAGAGCGGAAATTCATGGTTTGATTTCAAAGGGAAGAAAACGAGGATATCTTCTCTTCGAAGAAATCGACAAGACTTTCCAGAATGAATTCGACAGCAACCAGGATTTTAACGATTTCATCAGCTCTATGGACGATTATGGAATAAAAATTCGATATAAGCGGAGAGGGCACATTCCCAAACGAAGGAAAAGCGATATCGTATCTTTAGAGGGCCTGGAAAGAACTACCGATCCCGTGAAACTCTATTTAAGAGAAATGGGGAATATTTCTCTTCTCACAAGAGAGGGAGAAATCGCTATTGCCAGAGAGATCGAACGCGGAGAGAAGACGGTAATCAAAGCGCTCTCAAAAACAAGGCTGGTCCTCAATGAAGTCCTGTCCATCGAAGACAAATTCGATGATTTCCCCGAGATCCTTCATGATATGTTTGAGATCAGCGACGATGAAATCGGAGAGGGAAAAACTGAGGAAAAAAAGCAGCAAATCTTAAAAAAGATCGCAAAAATCCAAAAACTGAGCCAGCAGCTTGATTCCATTGCCCCGCGTAAAAAATATGCTTTTACAAGAGGCCGTTTGATTGTCCGCATAAGCCGGTCCATCCGAAATCTGAACATTCGCCCCGGCCTGCGTGAAGAGATCATTGAAAATTTACGAGAAAAACTAAAAGCGATAAACGAATTTGAGGAAACCAAAGAAGAGTTGAATTTCGCTCTCAAACGGGCAAAAACAAAGCAAGCCGAGAGAAAAGAAGCGGACTTGAAGCTGAGAATGAAAGATATCAATAAGTCGCTGCGCACATACCAAAAAGAGATCGGGCTGGACTCTCAAGCATTGAGAAAAACTCTCAGATCCATCACGACAGGAAGAAAAATCAGCGACCAGGCCAAAAAAGAACTGGTGGCAGCCAACCTGCGGCTGGTCGTTTCGATCGCAAAAAAATACAGCAATCGGGGACTTCAATTCCTCGACCTGATCCAGGAAGGCAACATGGGTTTGATGAAAGCTGTGGACAAGTTTGAATATAGGAGAGGTTATAAATTCTCGACCTATGCTACATGGTGGATCAGACAGGCCATCACTCGAGCTATTGCTGACCAGGCAAGGACGATAAGAATACCCGTTCACATGATCGAGACCATCAATAAATTGATCCGGGTTTCAAGGAGTCTGGTGCAGGAGATCGGAAGGGAACCGACATCCGAAGAAATCGCGAAGAAAATGGACCTGCCGATCCATAAGGTGCGCAAAATCATCAAGATCGCCCAGGAGCCCATCTCCCTTGAGACACCGATAGGGGAAGAAGAAGACAGCCACTTGGGTGATTTCATAGAAGATAAATTTATCCCCTCTCCTCCAGATGCCGTCATCCATATCAATCTGAGAGAGCAAATCGGAAAAGCCCTAAAAACACTCACCGAAAGAGAGGCAAAAGTCCTGAAAATGAGATTCGGACTAGGAGACGGGAACGAGCACACATTGGAAGAGGTGGGCCAGCAGTTCAAGGTGACACGAGAAAGGATCCGGCAGATCGAGGCAAAAGCACTGCGAAAATTAAAGCACCCCAGCCGAAGCCAGAAATTGAAGTC
>CAZOJY010000054.1:0-22094 GCA_964580235.1 uncultured Eubacteriales bacterium
TAGAGCAGCAGACTCTTAATCTGGAGGTTGTAGGTTCGAGTCCTACACGGGTCATATTTTTTTATAAATAAATGAAATAAGTCTTAACGGTTTTCTTCCATTTTGGGATGCACGACATATTTGTTGTGGGCTTGACTTTCACGGTTATCCTAGCCATCAGGTATGTCCTCCACTCTAATGAGGATCTTTGACGCCATTCCCTCACCGCCCTTCTCGGCGGCTGCGTAGCTCCGCACGTTTATTCCTACTCTCACCGATAGTAGCCTCTGTTCCCGAATTTGTCCGAACCTTCCACCCTTTAGTTCTGGCGTGCTCAATACATACTCGCCATCTGGCTCTGCCAGATTCCCTCGAAGAACGGCTCGTGAAGGCTAGATCCTCAATGGCGCTGCGGACACACCTGATGTCTTTTTCCCTTATAGCTAGCCCACACAAAATGGAAGAGAACCATCTTAACAAACTCTTTACAACTTCTTAACAATTCTCTGACAACTTCTTTCCTGAATTGGATTATCTTACTCATTGATGAATGAGAAAGGAGGTCAAAGATGAAAAAATTCACGGTATTGTTTTTGGTATTTTCAATCTTGTTACTTTCAGGGGACATATTTGCAGAAGCAAGAAAAAAGGCAGAAATTTGTTTTGCTGGAGGTTTATTCTTTTCTGGCGGTTACAGTACTGCTTTTGGTGCAGCTAGTTTAGGCTACTATTTCAAAGTAATTGGGGTTGAAGTGAATGGGGCTATTTTTAAGGGAGGCACGGTTCTTGGTGGCAATCTCTTATTAGGCCCCTTTGATAATCAGCGTTTTATTCCTTATGCCACAGGTGGAATTTGGACAACCACAGATGGAGGTTTTGGTTTTAATCTTGGCGGGGGAATTAAAATAAAACTATCAAAGGTATTTGCAATTCGTGCTGAATATCGACGCTATTTTGTCGGTGATACTGATTGGGGTGTAAATACGATTATTGGAGGTATTTGTTTCTTTTTCTAGACGAGAACGTATTATTAATATAAAAATGACGATAAAAATTCAGATGAAATCATTTTTACAGCATATGAAATCCTTAAGCCGGTCAATCAACCTTTCGGCAGTGCGATCGTGTATTTGTGGATGAGGATAGTGTAGTCCTTCCTCTCACAGACGATATAGAGAAAATTGTTCTTGATGATCAAATTATCCTGGAGGGAATAGAGATGTTTAATTCCCTCCTCCAATCGAAGATTGGCCTTATAGATGTATTCACCCGAGGGAGAGAATATATCAATCTGGCTGATGTTGAGCCGGAGGGTCTCCATGTCCAGGTCGGGGACGAAGACATAGATCAAGCCGTTGTGCACCTCAATCCTGGTAAAATAGGATATGGCATCGGGAAAGAAATCCAAAATCTGATCGATTCTGGCTCCGGCCATTTTAAAGCGTGCAAAAAATCCCCTCTTTTTCTCTTTGGAGATCTTCCTTTTTTTTCGGTCAACGCTGAAGGTATTCTGAGTACTTCCATCAAGGTCAGAGATATTGATTTTATAAGTATTGTTAATTCCCCAATACACCCTACTGTTTTGATAACCCAGTATCATCAGGGGGGATAGTCCGACGATGAGGCTGTCGAACCTCATCCTCTGCCGCTGTGCGGCTCCCTTGAGATGTATGACAAACTCCCGGATGGTCCGTTCCTCTCCGGAATTCAGGTTTTTGAGGATGATGGCACCCTTCCCGTCCGGGAGATGGGAGGTTGATAGGGGGGCGGAGATGAATCTATCTTCATCGATGAAAATCCGGGGCCTCCTGATCTGACCAAACTGCCTCTTGGACTCGATGAACCGGCCGTCCCGGCTGAAAAAGCTGACGTTGTTCCTCCCGGGGATCAGGATCTTGTCTTTGAAAGGAAAGCTCTTGCCCTGGCCCATGATCTCTCCCGGGCCTTGTCCCCTCTTGGCAAAGGCATTGAGGAACCGCCCTTTTTCATCGAACACATAGTTGATCCTGTTCTTTCCATCGTAGACATAGATGTATCCGCCATTTCCAACAGCCAGACTGACCGGTTGACCGAAAACCCCATTACCGGGCTGGAGAATCTCCAATACCTTCTCAACCTGAAAATCCCACACTCCCCTGGACGGCTTATCAGGATTGATCGTTTCCGCCGCTGTCCTCTGTTCGATAGCAAAAAGGAAGGATAAAAGGACGAGCAGGATAGGAAAAACACGATTCTTAAAAACAAGGCTTCTTGGATTATAAAACCTGTCCATATGATCTTGTTTCAACATCCATTCTATCATTACAGAAGGGCAGCTTGAAATTCTAGCATAATTTTCTATCTGTGTAGAGCTCGCCGGCAACCATAAAATCCTTAGGTGAGAATTCCTGGATCCAGACGCGGATGGATGTCAGGGGAACACCCAATGAGTTTCGAATGGCTTCGGTCACGCCATCCAACAACGCCTTTTTTTGTTTTTCGGTTCGACCCTCCAGCATATGAATCTCCACAAGCGGCATATCGTCCTCCTCCTCGATTGATAGTCCTCTGTATTTATAGTTTTTTTCCGAATGTTTCACAAGCAAAATCACCCCCAAGTTCATCTTTAAGGGCGATTGACTCCTCGGAGGATTCATTACATATTCTGGATGGTGAAAAAAAAGGGTGAAGCAAAGGCTAGAAATATGTCAGGCAAAAAAAAAGCGAAAATATTGATCATCGAGGACGATCCTGTCGCTGTCGCTATTCTCCGATCCCGGTTGAAGGCCAAAAACTACTATGTTATCGTGGCAAACACAGGGGAGGAGGGAATCAAACTGGCCCATCAGCAGTTTCCGGACTTAATTTTGATGGACATGATTTTGCCAGGTATGCATGGACTTGAAGCGACGATTCGATTGAAAAACGACCCTAAGACAGCGGATATCCCAATTTTTGCCGTTACAGCGATGGGCTCGTCCGAGTTTATACAGGCCTGCCAACAGGACGGAATCTGTGTCTTCATAAAAAAACCCTATGACTTTAAAAAGCTTTTGATCCGTATCCATCAATATACCTCCTCTGAAGAAAAAGAAGATAAAAGGGTATTGATCATAAATGACGATCCCGCCATTGTGACCCTGATGGCTTCCTACCTGAAGAAATACGGGTATTTGCTGATATCCAAGCCGCCTCGAATGTTCAATGTGAAAGATGTCCAGAAGGTCGATCCCCATGTGATACTTTTGGATATCGATCTGCTGGAAGATTGGGGGATTGCTATTTTTGAGATATTGAAGAAAACACGCGGTACAAAATCTATTCCGGTCATTTTGATGGCTTCTCAATTGACAGCAAAGGAACTGAAAGAAATCGCAAATCAATTGGGAGCGGAGGATTTTGTTCCCCACCTTTTTGAATTTGATGAAGTCGACCGCAAAATAAAGAAAGTGTCGACAAAATAACCTTATTAAAGAATGAGAACAAAAGCGCAGTTTTAAAAAAACATCTGCAGACTATCAATTTAGAAATAACGGTGGGCCAGAAGCAGCAGGTTTCTAGATCCGGAACTATTTCGGCAGGGAACCGCCAGAAATAAAAAATTTATGCCTAGTCTTGTTTATTGTTATCTTGCAATTATATAATAACCTTGAATTTTTTTTATAAAAATTGTCAAAAGCTGATAACCTGAATTGAAGAAAGGAAGACGAGGAGTTTTTGGAGGGAAAACAGCATGAAAATGAAAGGATTTTTGGTCATTTTTCTTTTGGTCGTGATTGTGGCTTTTTTCCTGTTTGTTGCAAAACACGGAGGGAAGTCTCAACTGAAGGAACAGGTGGATGCCTTTGCTCAGGTTAAAGAAAAAATGACGCGAACAAATCTGACTTCTTTGGAGAGAGCCATCGATATTTTCATCGCTCAGAACGGCAGGGTTCCCAATGACCTGAGGGAAATTCAAACATTCAGCCGCTCTGTTTACGAGGATATGGATTCCTGGGGAAATAAGATTAAATATGAAAGGATATCTGACTCAAACTATCGGCTGGTTTCTGCAGGGAAGGATAAGACCTTTCACACGGATGATGACATCATCGTTAAAAATTGAGCAAAAATGAGCAGTCAACAAATAATTTTTGGGCTGCTGGAATTTTTAGTTTCTATTCTGATCAGCTTCATCCTGATCTTTGGCAGCTATCGGATCATACTTGTCCTTACCCGGCGAGCAGACGAGGAAAAACAGCTCAAGAAAAAAAATGTATCCATCGGAATTATGTTGGGGAGCATTTTCATCGGAGAAGCCCTTGTGGTCAAACAAGCCCTGTATCCCGTGATGGCGGTCATCCAACTTTTTGTGCTTGGAGAGAAAAAAGACGTGGGAAGTTTTATGGAAGTGTTGTTGTATGGTTTCGGCTATGTTTTTCTTGCTGGAATATTGGCCATCCTCTGCATTCTCTTTAGCTTTTGGTTGTTTAACAGATTGACCCCGAAAATTGATACTTATCGGGAAATAGAAGAGAATAATCTAGCGGTTGCGGTGTTGATGGCTCTGTTCATCGTCGGGGTATGTCTGTTGATGAGTGCTGGGGTTTCAGGTCTTGTCCGAGCTCTTATCCCTTTCCCCGAGGTTGGCTCCATTCCTCTTAAATAATATTTGCCTTGAATAAATTTTAACTTTGTTTAATCAAAAAAAAGTGCCGTTTTGTTTCTTTTTTACCATTCTATCTCTCATCATAGGACTTATTCTGCTCTCTTGGTTTATTTCAGAACGCCGTGATGCAAAAACATTTATTATTTCCCATTCTGGCATGGCTGGAAATTTTGTGCAGAATTTTCCAGTTTTTGATAGACAGGAAGACCAGGAAAATTACTATCTTACGTTCGGGTGGACGGATTTTAATGGACATCCGCAAAATCTGTCCTTTCCTATTTCTAAAAGGCATCTGAATGAGGCTGAGCAAGAGTTCGGCTACTTTCCGGCGGAGCTGCGAAAACACATGGATGACAGTCTGGTACGCTCGAGAGCGAAGATGATTGAAAACTTGAGAGAGTTTGTGCAGGGATTAATCCAGAAGAGCAATTATCCTGAATATATCCGCATCGAAAAAAGCACAGCCAAGAGCTTTAATCTGAAACTCTCCGTCCCTCCTTCCCTCCACAAAAAGGTGAAGCGGGAGTTTGACAAAATAAAGCTAAAGTTGGCCAAACAAAAAGAGAAATATCTTAAACGAGTCAAAAAAGAACAAGAGGAGGAGAGAGCGCGATTTTTAGAGAGTCGAGGTGTCCGCCTTTTAGATGGGAAGATTGGTGTGGATCACAGCTTTTGCATCATGAAAAACAAGGACAGGATCAGGCCCATTTTTAAAACCATGCAAGAAAAGTATCGAAGTCTTTCCCTCCATCAATTTTTAGGGCTGTTGCTATCATTTGTCCAGGATATCCGATTTTATATTCCCCCTCTTCAGGAGAGAGGAAAGATCATTCTTTCGTTCTGGGTCCCTCCGAGGGTTCTGTCTGACAATTTTGGGGACTGCGACTCCAAAGGAGTAACTTTTGCATCCTTTTGGATCAATTTTAAAAAATATCCTCTTCTTCTGATTACAGTCCCCGGGCATTTTTTTTTAGGCCTGGCCATTCCATCCTTCACAGGAGAGGGGGTGGTCGTAAACGGTGTCAGGTTTACACTGTGCGAAGTCACAGGACCGGGAAAAATGCCGCCAGGGATGATTGGCCGGTATAGCCAGGCGTGTTTGCAAAACGGGCAATACGTGTATGAGCTGGTAAATTGAACGTTATCTCTTTCGGGGTGAGAAGAACAGATATCTTATTCTTCTCCAGATGCTGACCCTTTCTTTTGTGTCCTCGATTAAAATTTTCTCCGTCGTCTTCCGGAAAAAGGCCTTCTCATTGTAATCTTTTTTGTATTTAAAAATCTCGAAGTCATAGGCTTTTCTTTTTTTTGTATTTCTGAGCGTCTCATAAGCCTTTTCAATTCGATCCAGAACGTGTTTTCTATCTTCTTCAGATAGGAGACTGTAATAAGCGATAGAATCGGTCTGATAGGTATATTTACAGAGCTCATAGGCTCTTTCAATTTCCTGAAGAGATGCGTTTCTGCTGACATTCAAAAGCTCGTAATAATCTAACTCGAAGACGTTCTTTATTTTCATGATTATCCTGGATTATTCATAAAAGCTGCTTCTTCCTTTAATCATTTTTTTAAAATCGAATTTTGAAACCCATCACTGTTTTGCATCGGCTGTTTTTCCCCAGCGGCCAATTCGATCGTTTCTTGTGAGAGTGTTATTTGTAAGCTAACTTCTCCACAATAGACCGGATTGACAGTGCCACTTCTGAGTCTGGATATGTGCTCATAAAGGGTGTCATTTTATTTAGGCTGAGATGTATCCGCTCATCGTGGGGGATCGCTCCCATAAATTTTATATTCACGACGAGATATTTCTTAACCACATCCACGATAGATTGCCCTAATAAAAAGTCCCTTTCGTCCCGTGCATTGTTGATTATGAGACAGGGATTAAATCTTTTGAGCGCCTTGAATAAGATATGGGCATAATGCTTGTCATAAGATATGATTTCATTCAAGAAAGTGTAAATGGATTTGGAATTGTCTTTGATATGAGCTGCTATTTTGCTGACAAGATCCTCGATGCCATAAAATTCTGTGAAAACCTTGAGGATTCTGATGATGCAGGATTTGAGAAAATAATATGCGTTTTCTATGGAAGTAGGCTCAGGATTCACGACAAGGATTCCTGGATTTGACAGGAGGAAAAAATCGATACAGTTATAGGATGCCCCTGTTCCAATGTCCACGACCACTCTCTTGGCATCAAAGGCCTTGATGTGTCGGATCAACTTCAGTTTTTTGTAATAATTCAGGTTGGACATAAACAGAACATTTTCGGTTCCTTTTATAAGCTTCAGTCCAACGAATGGGGTCAGAATAACAGTGTCCTTGAGGTTGGGAACTTTGTTTGTCACAAAATCCCCCAAGTCCAGGTTAGATTCTTTCATTCCGAGAAAAGTGTGGAGATTCGGCCCTCCCAAATCGGCATCGATCAGAGTCACATCTTTTTCAAGACTGGCAAGTTGGATGGCCAGACTGGCTGAAACAAAGCTTTTTCCGGTGCCGCCTTTTCCACCCCCTACTGCCCAAATGGTTTTTTCTCTTCCCTGGTGTATGGAAAGAAGAGGGGCATTTGATTCTGTATATGCTTGGTACATCTTGCCTCGACTCTATTTAATGTATCTTAGCCTCGCAATTTTGATGAATTTTCATTTTAGCATATAAAAAAGTTGAATTTAAACAAAACATTTTGAAAAAAGATATTTGAAAAAAGATATTTGTTGAATTTGCAGATGAATTCTGATATTTTACGTGTTTATACCTGTCCATTTATGCATAGGCAAATCATTTATAGGCGAGGAGAACTGACCGGTTGAAAAATTACGGTGATATCGATAGCAAATTCAGATATGTTATCTTGGCAGCGATGCGAGCGAAGCAACTGCTGGGTGGAGCAAAGCCCCGTGTCAAATCGAAATCGAAAAACCTTATCCGCATTGCCCAAGAAGAAGTAAAACAGGGGCTAGTAGATTATGAGATTGTGAAGCCTGCAAAAGAACAAATTGAAGAAGTAAAGGATTCCAAGAGAGGGATTTTCCTTGGAAAAAAAAGTACAACAAATACCAAGAAAAAACCGGCCTCGAAAAGCACGAAAAAAAAGCAGCCTAAAAAGGGCAAAAAGTCCTAGCGTTTTCTTCCATTCTTTATCAGTTGAACATAATCCTGTTTGATGAATTCCTTTTTCGCAAAGCCCAAGGAGTTTGCAAATCTGACTATATGGCTCTGTTCTCCCTCCAGTTCGATAAAGTTTCCCAGTGCCAATTCATCGAGGCATATTTTCAATTTTTTTATTCGATAGACAGTTCTGTATTTTTTGTAAATGAATGTTGGGATAAGGCCAAGTTCTTTCAGAATCATTTTCATTTGTTTGAGATTTTTCACTTCTGTTTCGTATTCTTCACGGATTTTGAATTTTCTCGATTTATAAGGAGTCCCTTTGAATGTAAGAAAGGCTTTCTTATTTTCTGCCCGGAGTCTCAGTGCCCGGTGTTGGCTTAAAAGCAGTCGGGAGGAAAAATCATATAGTGTGTTTTCTTCCCGATGGCGGTCATTGACCAGGTTAGCCCCAAGATCTGTAAGTTTTTCTTTTATTTTTTGTGTGTTATCTATTCTGATTTTTACTTCGATCTCCGTCATAATCCTTATTTGTTTCTGTATAAGATATAATCTGGAAATAATGACAGAGCGTCCCTGTGGACGGATGGAGGCAACTGCTGGAGCAGTTGTTTGGAATATCGCGAATATTCCTCGGCTTTTTTGTGTGTGTAATCTAGAGCGCCGTTGGATTGTACTGTATGGAGGATTTCCTCGAGAGAGAACTTATCCAGCTCTTTCTTTTTCAGCATTTCCAGGATGCGTTTACGGTTTCCTTTGCCGTCGTTACGGAGGGTATAGATCAGTGGAAGAGTTATTCGCCCTTCCCTCAAATCTGAAAGGATCGGCTTCCCCATCTTTTGTTCCTCACCGGTATAGTCCAGAAGATCGTCGACAATCTGAAATGTCATACCCAGGCCTGTCCCGAATTCCGTCAAAATATTTTCTATTCTGTTTTGTTTATTCCCCAGAATTCCCCCTATTTGACAGGAAGCAGCGAAAAGAGATGCTGTTTTTTTGTTGATAATATCCAGATAATCTTGTTCGTCGATATCCAGGTTCCAGCTGATAGAGTATTCGTTCAGCTCACCTTCGATCATTTTGGATGACACCTCAGTGAGGATTTTGACAATCTGCCTGTGTTTGCTCTGGAGGGAGTTGCTGATTGTTTTGATATACAGATAATCTCCCAGGAGGACGGTGATATTTGGTCCCCATCTGGTATGGACGGTCTCTCGCCCTCTTCGTCTTGTGGCGTTATCGATGATATCGTCGTGGAGGAGACTGGCAGTGTGAATGGTTTCAACGAGGCTCGATATGGCGATGTGTTCATTTCCTGTGTATCCACAGAGTTTAGAGCAGAGGATGAGGAGGGCTGGCCTGATCCTTTTCCCCGCATTCTGGAAAAGATAGGAGCTGATTTCTGCGATGATTCTGTTTGGAGATTTTGTGTATTTTTTGAGCTCCTCTTCTACGGTGTCTAATTCTTTCTGGATGTCGCGGTACAGATCGCGGATGCCTGGAATTTTTTTGATCTGGGATTTTTCTAGCTGTTTGACCAAATTCTTCATTTCAATCTCGATAATCGCTGCATTATATTAACATCTCGTTCTTCATAATTCAAACGGAAAAAGAGCAGCAAAATTTTGTGATGTTGTCTGAGCGATCTCGCTGAGATCGAGCTGTTTAATATCCGCCAGCGTTTTTGCGACTTCTTTCACGTACTGCGGTTCATTCCTTTTGATTTTTCCTCTATAAGGGACCGGAACGAGATAGGGAGAATCGGTTTCGATCAAAGTTTTTGCCAGCGGGAGTTTTTTTGCTGCATCCCTGATGGATTGAGCATTCGGATAAGTCAGAATACCTGAAAAGGAAATCAAAAAATTGTGATCCAGCAACCATCTGGCAAATTCCCAGTTTTCTGTGAAGCAGTGGAGCACACCACCGTTGGTGAAACCTTCTTCCAGGATAGCTGCGCTGATCTCATCGGCAGCTTTGCGGCTGTGAATTACAGCAGGAAGACCCAAATCCTGGGCAATATTGAGCTGATTTCGGAAAACTTCGATTTGCTGTTCGGGCGATGAAAAATTGTAGTGGAAGTCGAGTCCGATTTCTCCGACAGCACATATTTTTTTGTCATCTGCCAGCTGCTTTAATGCCTCAGCCGCTTCGGGATGGAATTTTTTTGCGTTATGAGGATGAACCCCTGCAACAGCAAGGATATTCGGGTAGTCTCTGTTTAAATCGAGAGCCATTTGGCAATTTTGGGGTTCTGTGAGTTCAGCCGGGCAAAGAATGGCTTGAATATCTTCCTGGAAAGCCCTGGCGATTACGCTGTCGATGTCATCCAGGAAATCCTCCATATTTATATGGGCGTGAGAGTCGATGAATTTCATAAGAGTGCTGCTTGTTTTGGCAAAGTTAAACGTTTAGAGAAATGTCTTTACAGATGCGAAAGCTGATTACTGTTCTAATATTTTCTTTTTCAGATGCCTCATGGGTAAGGCTCCGTAACTAAGGAGTTTGGACATGAATTCTCTTCGACTGAATGCGTCTCCTTTCAGCTTTTTATATTCTTTCTCCATGTCCAGAATTTCCTGATAGCCTACATAGGTATAGGCCGCGTCTCCGGGAAGCAGCAGGATGCGGTTCCATTTTCTTTCTGCTTCGGCTTCTGTTTGGAATCCAACCCTAACCATATAATTTATGGCATCTTCCTTGGTCCAATTGCTTTCATGAATCTGAAATTCAGCGATAAAATCTGTGATAATCCTGAGTTGCATTTTGAGCTGGTTGAGACGGAGATTGAGGTTATAATTTCCATAACCGCTGAATATCAGCATGTCTTCAAAGGGGACAGCCCAACCTTTTATCAGTGGCATACTGGGATAAAGTCTTCGCAATATAGAGGGATTTTGATTGCTGTAGAATGATGGGATAAATGGACCTGGATAAATTTTTTGGACAACATAAAAGGGGAGTAGATAGTCATTGTATTCCTGGAGAAATGACGTGGTTTGATCGACACTCCAATCTCCGGGAAGAGGGGTTATCTGATAGATATAAGAGCTCGAATTCTCATAAACGCCTGGGGCCACGAGCCTCGTCCATGTGATCCCTTGATCAGCTTCAGGCATAGGTTCGATGGTTAAATTATTGTCAGGCAGATCAACGATCTGATTATCAGTGAGATAGCTTTTAATTTCCTCAACCGCTGATTTGATCTTGTCTAAAAATTCATCCTTGGACATGTGTTTTTCTTTTGTCTTGTCCAGAACGCCTTGAATGATTATCCGCCTCGCTTCATCCTCTCCCCTTTGAGCCGTTAGCTGCTGCATATCGACTTCTGGATACATTAGCCGATAGAGAGGAAGGCAAACCATTGCCATTTCTATTTTAGTGATGTTGTTGATGTCTGCGGTCGCTCTTTCTGCGAGCTCCTGGATAGAAATGTTATTCTGGAGAGTTAATCGCATGAGCCGGGCATGCGCTTCCCCGAGCCGGAAATTTCCATTGGACTTGGGCAGAAGTTCATTGCTCAGATAGTTCTGGTAGTCTTCCAAAGCCGGGATGACTTTAGCCAGCTCGGCGAGAAGCTTGGCTCTCTGATCCTCGGGGACTTGGGAGAAAAGTGTGGGAAGTTCGGTCCTGTAAATCTCAAAAATGGCTGGGAATTGTTTGATGGCTGTTTCGGTGGAGATTTGCGTGGGAGTCTTCAAGCTTTCTTTGGCCTGTTTGATGAACTTAGGCAGCCCCTTGAGCCTTTCTGTCGCATTTTTTACCCTGGTCTCCAGTGGCGCGTATTCCGTTTGGAACAAAGGCCTCACACAATTGATGAATATCATGTTATAAAAAATCGGGTCATACTCCCAGGGAATGAGCTGTTCGTGTTTCAGTCTCTCTAGATCGAGAGCATCCATCAGAATTTCGTGATCGATCTGGAACTCTGGACTCATCTTTGTCCTGTCCACTTTGGTAACGAGATCCTGATTGAACTTATCCAATTCTTCCATTCGCTTTACGAGATTTTTTTCACTGAAATCTTCCAGCTTGTTGTCATACTTATGGAAGCCGACCATCGTGCCTGAAGTGGGCTGGAACTTCCAGATGGCGTCCAAAAATTCTCCCGTTAATTTTTGAAACTTTCCATCCTCTTCATTTTGCTGGGACAGAAGCAGGCCTGTGTTAAACAGGACGAAGACGATGATGAAGACAGACGTGATGAATTTCCTCATTGGGCCCTCCTGAGAGCGAGCATTTTTGTGTTCATTTATATTCAAGTTTCTGTTGAAATAATAAAGTGCAATCCTACCACAAACTATTCCTTTAAAGCAACATATCCATGTTCATCCTCATTGCTACCATCGGATTGCCGCAGAGGCCCATGTGTATCCTGATCCGAATGCCGTCAATATAACTAAGTCGCCTTTTTTGATCCTTCCTTCTTCTCGAGCTTCGTCAAGTGCGATAGGGATCGAGGCAGCGGTTGTGTTTCCGTATCGGTCGATATTTCTGATGACTTTGTCGTCCGGTATTTTTAAATTCCTTGCGACCATTTGGCTGATCCTATCGTTTGCTTGATGGGGGATCAGGTGATCGACGTCTTGGATAGTCAGGTTGTTTTGTTTGAGGGCGGCTCGAACCGCCTCAGGCATCTTAACTACGGCTGTTTTGAATACGTTTCGCCCGTTCATTGTGGGAAAAAATCTCTTGTCGGTTAGCATTTCTGTTGAAAAGCATGGCTCGTCCTTGCAGCTTGGTTTTTCCATCCATAAATCTTTGACATAATTTCCATCCGAAAAAAGATGAGTGGATAGGATGCCGCGGGACTCATCGGGGTCACCGGCTTCAATGATCACAGCGGCTCCTCCGTCTCCAAAGAGCACAGCTAAGTCTCGCCCGTTATCGGAATAATCCAGGTTAGCTGATTGTTTTTCTGCAGCCACGAGAAGGATTTTTTTATATGTTCCAGCCTTGATGTATTGATCTGCCACAGAAAGAGCATAGATAAATCCGCTGCATTGGTTTCTGACGTCAAGCGCGCCCATGTTTTCGAGTCCCAGTTTTGCTTGAACAAGGACACCGATTCCTGGAAAGTAGTGGTCGGGTGAGAGAGTTGCTGCGATGATAAAGTCGATTTCAGATTTGTCGATTTGAGCATCGTCTATGGCTTTTAATGCGGCTTGAAAAGCGAGATCTGAACTCCCAATACCAGCTCCGGCATAGTGTCTTTCCTTGATTCCAGAGCGTTGTTGGATCCATTCATCCGAAGTGTTCATTTTCTTTTCGAGGTCGAAATTCGTGATGATTTTTGGAGGAATAAACCGGCCGGTTCCCCTGATTATTGATCTGTTCATCCAATTGACTCCGCTGCTATAATATACTCGATTGTAAGGGAAAAATAAAGCCTGATGTTCTCCTGTTTTAAGGGAAGCATCCGCGACTCCGCGATAAAAAACAGTCTGGATGGCTTCCTAACCAGATTGGCCGACTTCTAAAGAAAATGTCGCGAAAATATCGATGTTTGTTGCCCTCAGGAATATCTTGACTCAAGAGAAGAGAGAGAGTACCATTCTGTTTGGCAGAAAAACAGCAGGAGAATCTATGAGAAAAACTGTTCTTGGAGTTGTATGGATCGTTCTGTTCTGTGTATGGGGAACTGCGCAAAAAGAAGAGGATTGTCTGAAAGTAAATGCATCGATAACTCCAAGATGGCTCTCGAGGGGGCAAGAAGGAAAGGTCGTTCTTAAAATAAAGCTGTCTGATGGAATTACCATCAAACCCCAACCGTCGTTTATCATCGAATGCAATCCATCCGATGAGCTGATTTTCCCAAAAAATTTCTTCACCGCTTCGGATTTAGAAATCGAGATAATAGAAGAAACTGGAAAGGAGTACCTGAATATCGAAAAACCAGTCGAAATTCCTTTCACGGTTAGTTTAGATGCCAAAAGAGGGAACCATAGATTCGGAGGAAGGATAAAATATTTCGCTTTTTCCAAACAGGATGGATGGTGCCTCAAGAGCACCGCAAAATTTGCGGCCTCGTTCTACACAAGAAGCTCCAGAATTAAGAATAAGTAACCTTCATAGCCAACCCTGATCAAAATACCATGTTAAGGTTTCTTGGAGACCCTGTGTAAGAGTAAAACGGGGCGAAAAGGATAAAAGCTGTTCGGCTTTTGTTATGTCCGTGAACCAGCTCGTTTGCTTTATCGCTTTTAGTTTGTCCCTGTTAAAATTGCTGGGTTTGTTCGTTATCGCAGCCGCTCCTTCCAAAACCAATGCAGCCAATTTCAAGAGGAAGGAAGGACATCTGATCTTCAACAGCTTTTTCCCTAATGCTTCTCCCGCTGCCTTTCCGAATTCATCCCAGGTGATGTGTTGTGGATCGGCGATATTGATGGTCTCTCCTGATTTGATATCCTTTTGGATACAAAGATCAAAAGAGCTGATAAGGTCCTTGATGTAACACAGGTGATACCAACTCTCCTGGGAGGCTTGAGAGAGCAGGATCCCCTTTTTTACAGATTTGAAATAGGGCAGGAAATCTTTATCTCTGGGTCCATAGACAGCTCCAACCCGGATTATGATAAGGGGAAAATCCTCTTTGAATTTGAGAGCTTCTCTTTCACCAAGAAGCTTGCTCTTGCCGTAAGCCGATACGGGATGGGGTTCATCATCTTCTTTCACTGGATTTCCATCCAAAGATGGTCCAGCGGCGGCAGTGCTGCTGAGAAAGAAGGCCTTCTTTGGTGATAAATTCTGATCGTGGAGCGACTGAAAAAAACTTGCTGTCCCGTATTGGTTTACTGTATAATAATCAGCTAATTTGCGTGCTTTGGTTATGCCTGCAATGTGGAAAACATAATCGATGTTTTTGGGAAGAGACGGTATAGAAAAAAGATCTCCATTCAAAAAGTGGAGATTCATGCCCTCTAGCCAATTGAGATTTTTTAAATTGCGGACTAAGGCGTATACTTCCGCTTTTTTGTCATCTAATAAGTGATTGATAAGGTGGCTTCCGATAAATCCGGTCCCACCCGTAACCAAAGCTCTCATAAGGTTAATTGTATGAAAAATAATGTTGAGCGTCAAACTCATCCCTTTCAAGAAATACGCAGTCTGGATGTAAAGGAAGACCGTTCGTGGATGGAATATGGACAAGGAGGAGATGTTGGGAATATTTGATAAATGTTTTGAGTTTACGAGAGTTGAGGAAACCCAGGAAATGGGTATCTATCCCTTCTTTACCCCGATTCAGGAAGTGTATGGCAATAAGGTTAAAGTAAATGGCAAGGAAATGATCATGGTCGGGTCCAATAACTATCTTGGTCTGCTCGACCACCCTCAGGTGCAAAAAGCAGCTCAGGCTGCTGTCGATAGGTATGGAGTGGCAACCTGTGGCTCAAGATTCCTAAATGGCACTCTCGATATTCATGTGGATATGGAAAATAAACTGGCCCAGTTCATGAAAAAAGATGCCGCTCTCAGCTTCAGCACTGGCTTTCAAACGAATCAAGGTATCATATCCACTCTCATAGGCCGGGGAGATGCTATTGTTGCGGATCGTAAAGTTCATGCCAGTATCATCGATGCCTGCCGGCTTTCATACGGCGAAGTGTACAAGTACAAACACAACGACATGAATGATTTGGAAAGACATCTTTCATCCATCGATAACAATGTCAACAAGATGATTGTGGTTGATGGGGTTTTTAGCATGGAGGGAGACCTGGCCAACCTTCCGGGTATCGTCGAGCTGGCGAAGAAATACAACGCGCAGATAATGGTCGATGATGCGCATGGCATAGGTGTTATGGGAAAAAATGGGCGTGGGACCGCAGAACATTTTGGAGTGGAGGATGAAATCGACATAATCATGGGGACATTTAGCAAGTCTTTTGCTTCTCTGGGAGGTATGGTTGTCGGAAATAAAAAAGTAATTTCCTACATAAAACATTTTGCCCGCTCTTTGATTTTTAGTGCCAGTATCACCCCGGCCTCGGTAGCGACCGTTCTGGCGACTCTGGCCATCATCCAGAATGAGCCTGAGAGAAGAGTCAGGCTGTGGGAAATCACTAAAAAGATGAAATCCGGCTTTCAGGCTATGGGCTTTGATACCGGGCCCACAGAAACTCCGGTCATCCCTGTATACGTCCGCAACGATGAGCTTGCGTTTATGTTATGGAAACTGTTGAGGGAAAATGGGATATTCACAAATCCTGTTGTCTATCCGGCCGTTCCAAAGGAAGAAGCCTTGATCAGAACGAGTTATTCCGCCACGCACTCTGATGAAGAACTCGATACCGTCCTTGGAGGCTTCGAGATGTGCGGCAAACAGCTCGGAATTCTCAAATAACGGACATTGGCCCACAATGAGAAATAAAATTAAAATTGTTCTTCCTGTATTATGGCTTCTGTGCAGTTTTGGATGGGCCGGGGATTTTTTGGTTTCTGTTCTTCCTGTGGAGCAGATTGAAACAGGGATGAGGGGGAAGGGAAAAACGTTCCTTCAGGATGATAAATTTGAGGAGTTCGATGTGGAGATTCTCGGCGTCCTGCACAATTGGCAGCCAAAAAGAGATCTGATTTTGGCCAAACTCCAGAGTGATGTGTTGGACAAGGCTGGTGTGGTGGAAGGAATGAGCGGCAGTCCTGTTTATATAGACGGCAAACTCATCGGGGCAGTTTCTTATTCCCTGGGAAATTTTTCCAAGGAGGCGATAGCAGGAATCACTCCGATAGAAGAGATGATGGCCATCCCCGATAAAACAGGTCCTAAATCGACTTTTGTACCTCGGATGCAGATCAAAAATCATATCACGCTAGAAGATTTTTATGAAATGAGCAAGGTGTATTCTCCCTCCCAAACTTCGCGCGTTGGAAAGCGTTTTGTTAAGCCCTTAAGCCTACCCCTCATTCTTAGCGGTTTTTCTTCCCGAGTCTTCGATAAAGCCAAATCTTTTTTTCCCCGTTTGGGATTTTCTCCGATTCAGTCCGGGTCCGCAGGGCAGGTCCAGCCAAAAATTTCCGTTTCAGAAATGACTCTGCAGGCCGGATCGCCTGTTGCCGTCCAGCTTATTAAGGGAGACATGGACATGTCTGCCGTGGGGACGGTAACCCACGTTGAAGGCAATAAAATCCTGGCTTTTGGACACCCTTTTTATAATCTGGGCCCTGTTGATTTTGCTATGGCCAGGGCCAAATTAATGGCTGTTGTTCCAAGCTTTGAATCCTCTTCTGTGCTGGCGGCTAGCGAAAAAACCGTAGGGCGTATCGTCCAGGATAGAACGTCCGGCGTGCTCGGTGAGCTAGGGAAATTGCCCCGCTATATCCCGTTAAATGCAAATCTTCTGACGGCTGAAGGCGAGGCGAGAGAATTCAAAGTGCAGATTGCCAATAATAAATTTTTCACGCCTCTTCTGGTCAATTTTGTTACGGCTGGTATTGTGTTATCGGAGGAAAGAAACTACGGAGACTTATCTCTTGAATTAAAGGGCAATATATATCTCGATGATGCTCCCCCGGTCCAGCTGCAGGATCTGTTTTCTGGAAATTACGATACGGCTGCCACGGATCTTTCCGGTCTTGTGGCTGCGGTTGTGTTTTATCTGACGAACAATGAATTCAAAGAGCTGGGCATTCATCGAATCGATCTCGATATCGGCGTAACAGAAGAGGTGAGATTTGCAACTCTCGAGAAGGTTTGGTTAGGAAAGTATGCAGCAAAACCTGGCGAAATCATCCCGATGAAAGTTTATTACAGGAATTTTAGGGGGGAAACGATAGTCGATGATCTCTCTCTCCCGACACCTAACCTTCCTTCTGGTTCGGAATTCAGCCTTGTTGTGGGCGATGCAAGTTCTATTCAGAGCATCGAGACCAGTCAATACAGGACCACAGGCTTTGTCCCCCGGAGTCTGTATCAGCTGATAAGGTTATTGAACAGCCTGCGAAAACGCAACTATATTTATTTCAAAATCATTGCCGCCAAACCAGGGCTCTTTCTAAGAGGGGAAGAAATGCCAAACTTACCACCCACGATGAAATCCATGTTTTCTTCCCCAAGAGCAGTTTCAACTCCACCTATCGAAATCACGCGATCGACACTTGGAGAATACCGGCACGGCATACCTTATGTTTTTAATGGCCTGGCCGTGATTCCGCTTAAGATAAAATGAGACCTGAATTGGGAGAAGACTCGAGCGAATCCGTCTTAGGATAATTGGAGACGAAATGAATAAGAGAAAGACACTAATCATCGTTTTTGTGTTGGCAACGGCCCCTGTGCTTTTTGGTGTTATCCCTCAAAAGTGGGAGTTGTATAAAATAGAAGACTACCTCGCTGGAAAATTCGATGGGATATCCATATCCAATGAAGGAGTTCTATCCCTTAGCCCAAAAGAAGAAGATTTGGAAGGGCCCACAGAGGAGTTTTATCTTTCGCTTCTGATCGCATCAGATGGGACCCGATATTTGGGAACCGGGCACAGCGGGAAAATATACAAGGTGGGCACAAATGGTCAATTCGCACTTTTTTGTCAATTGCCCGAAATGGATATTTTCTGCCTTGTTCAGGATCGCAGTGGTGTTCTGTTCGCCGGCACATCTCCCAACGGCCAGATTTATAAAATCACTTCCCAGGGGGATCCGAAACCTTTCTTCAATCCCGCAGAGAAGTATATTTGGGACCTGATGTTTTCGGATAGCGGGACTCTCCTTGCTGCCGTCGGCGAAAGCGGGGGAATTTATGAAATCCATAATCAGGGAGAAGGGCAGAAAATTTTGGAAGTAGAGGAAAACCATATCCTCTGCATGAAAAAGACACAGAATGACGAACTGATCGCAGGCAGTGGGGGCAGAGGAGTCATATACAAGGTAATTCCCGGGAAAAAAGCCGCCATTCTGTACGAATCCTCATTCGAGGAGATCAAAAGCATAGCCTTGGATGATGAAGGAAACATCTACGCGGCAGCCAGCGGTAAGGTGGTCAAGCCAAAAAAAGATGCCATCTCACTCCTGCCAGCCAGACCATCGACGGAGATTACAGTGACGGCAGCTCCATCAACCTCTCAAGTGAGGCAAGTGGGAGGCGCATCAGATAAGCAGCCCGGCGCGATATACCGAATCAACCCCGAAGGGCTGGCAAAAAAACTATGGTCGTCTGAACAAGAATTGGTCTACTCCTTGCTATGGGATGAAGGAAAGAAAAAAATCATTTTTGGCACCGGAAATAGAGGAAGAATCTACGAAATCGATGCCGCTGAAAAGGTCTCTTTACTTCTTCAAAAGGAGTCTGAACAAGTTTATTTTCTCCTTGCGAAAGGAATGGTAATTTATGCTTTATCCAACAATCCCTCCCGTTTGAGCCGCATTTCTCCTGAGCAGAGATTTGATGGGGAATATCAGAGCCGCGTCCTGGATGCGGGAACTTTGTCTAAGTGGGGAAGAATTGAGTGGGATGCCGAGCTTCCGACTGGTGCGATAATTCTGTTTCTCACAAGAAGTGGGAACTCTGCTGAGCCGGATCGCACCTGGAGCGATTGGTCACCGCCTTACAAGAATGCCCAGGGAGAGCAGATCCTGAGCCCAAAGGGTCGTTATTTGCAATTCATGGTCAGGTTTAAGGTTGAATCTAGCCGGACCTCTCCACGTTTGAATAAGACTTTATTGTTCTATCTTCATTTCAACCTTCCTCCAACGATGACTAAACTGAATCTTCTCCCCCCCAACGAAGTTTATCTGAAGCCTCCTGCCCAGGATGATAGTATTTGGGGGGAGGATGTCAGTCCGACCGAACAGGCTTTAGCCAAAAATAAGTCCCAAAACTACATTGCCCCGAAAAAGGAAGAAAAAAAGGGATATCAAACCATAACATGGGATGCCCTGGATGAAAACGGCGATAGTCTCATCTATACGATTTCCATTCGTCGAGATAATAAAACAATATGGAGAGCACTCAAGCCGATTTGGGCAGAAAAAATTCTTGCTTTTGACACTTCCGTATTTCCGGACGGTATATATTTTGTTAAGGTTGAAGCATCCGATTCTCCCTCCAATCCAAAAGGAACAGACTTAAAAGCGGAGAAAATCAGTCGTCCGTTGGTAATCGATAACTCTATTCCGGTAATCAGAAATTTTCAAGCGGAAAAAAAGGGCAATCGGCTGTCTGTATCCTTTTGGGCTGAAGATGCCAGTTCCTATATCAAAGAAGTAAAATTTTTAATTCGTCCCAACGAGTGGCAGGCCATTTTTCCCGAGGATGGGATTTGTGATTCGAAAGGGGAAACATTCCGTTTCACAACGGTACTTTACCCTGGCATGGATAACATGATTGTCGTTCAGGTGAAGGACCGGCACGGGAATATCGGCGTCTACCGCTCCACCTTCTAATCTGGCCAACCCGCCCCACCCTTCTTTAAGGTATTTACGGCCACGTAAAATCGTAATATTGCACATGAATTGAGAAAGCAGCTGTTTTTTCCCAAGGGCGAGCCAATCTCACTGCATTGATTCATCGCAGCCCGTTCGCGGTAGTTCACTACAGCTTCATGGGCTGCTTCCTAACCGCTGCCGTAATCTTAGCTTGTAAATAGTCCAGGCTATACCTTAATATTGGGATGGAGCGGGTTGGTTATTTGGTGATGCGCTCGAGGTAAGAATCGTCTCTAGTATCGATTCGCACGAGATCTCCCTCTTTGATGAATTGGGGTACAGAAATCGTTATTCCTGTCTCCAGTACAGCCGGTTTATTGCTGGCCGACTGGGTCGCTCCCTTGAGGTAGGGATCGGTCTTAATCACTTTAAGTGCTATTGTCAGGGGAGGATTCACGCCGACGGGTTTTCCTTCGAACATTTCAATGGAAAAGCTGATATCAGGAATGAGATAGTTGACCGCATTCCCCAAAATATCGCGCGGGAGTTTAATCTGTTCATAGTTCTCGAGATTCATGAATACGTATTCGTTTCCTTCCTGGTAGAGAAATTGCATTGCTATTCCCTCGAGGTAAGCCGGCTCCACTTTATCCTTGGACCGGAATCTGATGTCATGAAGGGTCTGATCACTCAGTCTACGAAGCTTGGTTTGCATCAAAGCCTGACCCTTTCCGGGAGTGATGTGGCTCGTTTCGTGCACTTTGTAGAGTTCTCCCTCAAACTTTATGACCATCCCCTTCCTGAGCTGGGTTGCATTGATCATTTTTTCTCCCTGCGAACACCTTCATCGACTTGGATGATGTAAACTTTTGCCCCCATCTTTTCAATGGCCTTTGCGATTTGTTCCGTCCTTTCAGGAGCATAGACAAACATACAGCCTCCTCCTCCAGAGCCATTCAGTTTGCCTCCCAGGGCTCCTTCGTTGAGGGCGGCACTCATCATTTTTTCGATTTTGGGAGTGGA
Source organism: uncultured Eubacteriales bacterium (assembly GCA_964580235.1). GTDB lineage: Bacteria > Acidobacteriota > Aminicenantia > Aminicenantales > Aminicenantaceae. The sequence goes on from CAZOJY010000054.1 coordinate 21,101, forward strand.
CGTTTCAAGCAAGCCGCGGAGCACCTCATGCTGGCGGGTGAGAAGTTTGCCGAATTTTTTATGATCAAAATTATCTGCTGCAAATAGTTCTCTCCCTTCTTCTGTCAAATCCCGGGTCGTCAGAGTTCCCAGGAGCAATCGCTGGTTCTCTGAAGGGAGTGACTGTATTTCTTTCTTTTCCCTTGTTCCGGCAGGGACTTTCAGGGTGAATGCATCAAATTTTTTCCTGACGATCTCCATTCCCTCTAAAACATGATTTTTGATGTATCCGAGCATGCCGGTGGTATCTTTTTTTTGGAGAGAATCGGCAAGGACAAATTGCCTCAAAGGATTTTTTAATCGTTTCACCTTCAACTTGCCCTCGAAAGATACATTGACAATACCTCCTAGAGCTGAAGCATAGTGGTCCATCTTTCCGCCGGGCTCATGGAATTCGGCCACTTCTGTTAAAAATCCGAGCTCGGCAATTTCTTCTGGATTGTTGAGGCTCCTGTTGCCAGAGGCTTCTAACAGGAATTTATTCCAGGCGACGACCATGGCCGATGAGCTGGATGTCCCTGCGTTGATAGGAATGGTTCCGTGTAGATGACAATCCCAGCCCGTGTCGAATTGAATGCCTTTTCTTCTGAGGATGTTGACCGCACTTCGGAGATAGTCACGCTTTCTTTGGTAAGTCAGTTCTTCGTCAAGAGAAAATTCTACTCTTTCCTGGATATCGGGAAGGTTGATTTTAATGAGACGGTCATTCCTGGGTATTCCCCGAATGAATATTCTCAAATTGATGGCAGCCGCAATTATGGGCAGTCCGAAATAATCCTGGTGTTCGCCGAACAGGCATATTCTCCCAGGAGCTGAAACAAATATTTCCTTTTTTTTCATGCCTTCTATTATCCAAAGTCAGGCTTGCCTGTCAACTCTTGCATGGCATCCTTTTTTTTTATATAAATGATTTGATTTCAGGACGGACATCAGGATCAGAATGAGTGAAATAGTT
>CAZOJY010000055.1:0-21884 GCA_964580235.1 uncultured Eubacteriales bacterium
AAAAACAGCCATTTCACCACCTATGTGCAGTTAGCTGACAACGTCAGCATGGAAGAGGCCAACAAAAAAATCTACAATTTCCTTGATGCTAAACCCACACTGGAAGATTGGGAAAAACTTTCCCTCCAGCCGCTCTTCAAAATCCACCTGTCATCAGGAATCGGGTATGACTCGTTCGGAACCGGGAATGCCAAATATATCGTTATTTTTTTGGCGGCGGCCCTTTTTATCTTGCTCATCGCCTGTATCAATTTCATGAACCTTTCGACGGCACGATCATTGTTCCGCTCCAGGGAGGTAGGCCTGCGCAAGGTGGTAGGGGCTTTCAGAGGCCAGCTTGTCCGCCAGTTTTTGGGCGAAGCCCTCTTTCAGTCAATGATCGCCATGCTCCTGGCCGTGGGATTGGGAATTCTCCTGCTTCCTGCTTTCAATCAATTAGCCCGGAAGAGCTTCTCAGCAAATCTTTTTACACGCCTGGATATCATCCTGGGTCTTGTGGCGGTTCTTCTTTTCACAGGAGTAATTGCAGGATTTTACCCAGCTTTTGTCCTGTCGGGATTCCGGCCTGTTTCGGTACTAAAAGGAACGGCTCGTACTGCGGGTGGAAAGTCGTTTTTCCGAAAAATCCTGGTTGTTTTTCAGTTTAGTGTTGCCGTGATATTGATGGTCGGAAGCCTGGTGATCTATTCTCAGATCCACTTCATGCGAAACAAAGATCTAGGATATGACAAGGAGAATTTGGTCACCTTGAATCTCAATACGACTGTCCAACAAAATTACGAGGCTTTCCGGAACGAGCTTTCGGGGAATCCAAATATCTTGAATGTCACACGTGTCGCCGGTCTCCCAACCTATGGTTATTGGTTTTCCAACAGCCGCTGGAACTGGGAAGGGAAAGATCCGGACAAGGACATCCTGTTCAGGGCTAATTTTGTGGACTATGATTATTTAGATGCTCTGAGAGCACCCATCATGCTGGGACGGAATTTTTCGAAAAATTATGGAGCAGATGCATCGGGTATCATCATCAACGAGACCTCCCGAAAAGCCATGGCTTTTGAGGACCCGATCGGGAAGCGGGTGACTTTAGGGGAAGGCGGCGAAAATGACAGCCAGTTTCATATTATCGGGGTGGTGAAAGATTTCCACTATGTGTCCTTGCGGACCGAGATCGAACCCATGATACTGCTGCTCGATCCGGAACACTGCAGCCAGATCGTGGTTCGCATCCGTTCGGAAAATACCCCTGAGACCCTAAAATTTATGGGAGGTGTCTGGAAAAAGTTTGCCGGAGATTTCGCGTTTGATTACCGTTTTTTGGACGAGAGTCTGGATACCCTGTATCGTGGCGAACAGGGGGTGGGTCGGATAATCAATGTCTTTACCATATTATCCATTTTCATCTCCTGCCTCGGTCTTTTTGGGTTGGCTTCTTTTATGGCGCTGCGGCGGACCAAGGAGATCGGGATTCGCAAGGTGCTGGGTGCATCCATCTCTGGAGTTGTTGTCCTCCTAACAAAAGAATTCTCGAAGTGGGTTATCGTGGCCAACCTGGTCGCCTGGCCGCTCTCTTATTTCGCGCTGAATAGGTGGCTTCAGGAGTTTCCCTACCGGACGAACATCAAACTCTGGATTTTCCTCGGGGCAGGCCTGGTCACGCTTATGGTTGCCATTTTAACCGTGAGCTACCAGTCGCTGAGAGCCGCCCTTTCCAATCCCTCCGATTCGCTAAGGTATGAGTAATGGTTAAGGTTTAATTCCGGAATAGAAGAGTGAGTTGAACAGTAATTTAAAAGTGGCGGCCGTTTGGCCCCGGTGCAGAACACTAAAACCTAGGAGAATGATTCTTCCTTGGCCCATTTTTACTTCGACGGCTGCGGCTTTGTTTTGGAGGAAATTCTCACCCAGCATCCAGCCGCTCAACAGAATGTTCTCTTTGGGATATTTTCCGATAATTTTTGTTTCGAATTCGTCTTTTGAGGAAGCCCAGGTTTGAAAGGCAGGGCTTTGGGCATAAAATCCGGCTGTTTCTGCAGGCATCCCATAGGCAACCGGGTGGTTTTGATCGAGTGTAACCCGAACTAGCAGTCCAGAGGCAAAAAACTCCTCAGGTTTGAGCTTTTTTGTGATATCTGTGAGAGGAAGGTTGAACTTTTTGATAGGCAGGCCGCAGGAGCGATCCATAGTGATAAGAGTTCCTCCACTCTCTATAAATTTTTTTAAACTGCTGACCCCTGCCTCAAGTATTCCCCCGATGTATTCGGGCGGCATCGTTCCCTTTTGATGACCGTTGATGATGGAGCCTGGATTTTGGCTGGGCAGGATGATAACATCGAAACGCTCTTCCAGCTCGCCTGCCCTAATTTCTGCATTGTGTATGGTCGTAAAAGGAAATTCATGGTTTTCCAAAATCAAGCGTGTCCATCCTTCATTGATGTTGGCTGTCCATGATTGATAGAGCGCAACTTTCGGTTTTTGGAGCTTATAAGTCGCGACTTCGGGCTTTTTTATTTTATAGATCTTCAGAGATTCATCTTCCGCAATGGTTTTTATTTCGTTTTCCGAAATGCTGGAGCCAGGAACGATCACTGTTCCAGGCGAAAAAGTTTGGCTGCTGCTTTTGAACCCTTCCTTTGTCCAGAGCACATTTTTCCCTTTTTTCAAGAGGCGGTTAATAGCGATGACACTGTTATTTGTTTTATAGGGAATGAGATAACCATAATTTCCTGAACCTGAAATGCTTCCTTTTGGCAGGGCGGTCTTCTCGATATTTTTCATTCTGACGGCGACAGGAGTGTTCATCATCACGGTCCGGACTCCCATCTGGAGCGGCAGGGTCCATCCCAGCACATCATAGGATTGGAGAGGGGGGATTTTTAGTTCAATGGGTTCCACGATGCTCTGCCACAGGAAGGGGTATTTCCTCAGATCAGGATAGACTTGAATCTCGAAAAGAGTTTTCAAGAGCCTTCCGAAAGGCTGACTTGTGGGCAGAATGTGAGCACCAGCGGGATAATCGATCCCGTCGGCCTTGAACGACTCTTCGGCTTCATAAACATCGATATCGAGGGCAATCATTTTATCGAGGAGTTCGGCAGCAGCTCCTGGATCTCTTTGCTTCTTGGGGACAATCCATCCATAGGGGGGCTCATTTTTGTATCGTTCGATGGTTTCTCTGCCCATCGCGTATTTTGCATAAAGAATCTCCTCTTTGTGTTTGGCTGCGATGTCCAGTACGGCTTTGGACGAGGTTAAACAGTATTCCACAGCATCTCTCAGCCGCCACCATCCTCCCTGCCAGGGATTCGTGAAAAACAGAGACGTTGTGAAATCTCTGTATTCCTCGGGGAATTCCCGCACCGAGTAAAATCGAGGAGAAGCGTAGCTGAAAAGGAATGTTTCCGAGAAGGTGGAGATGATGTTGTGGAAGTCACAGATCTGAGTGACATACCCCGGATACCAGGTGTCGAAGAGAAACCGGGAGATGACTCCCTGCTTTCCCTCGGATTCAAATGCCATGGCAATGGCGGCCCCGATAAAATTCTGCCAGCGCAGAAGCAAGGGATGGAGGTTGGGATTGGTGGGCTCACAATCGGGCGGAATAAAAATCAGCGTCGGGAAGGGTGACCTTTGGTGATGGTTGTAAAAAATATGTGGATACCAGTCGTGATTGACCACTTGATTGATATTCTTGGTCTCAGCCACACTCATCATAAAGGAATCGCGGTTGTTGTCGTGCCCGATATATCTCTGATAGAGCCAGGGAAGAGGGCTTGTTTCGTAAGGCGTATTCAAGTTGTTTTTGTACCACCCGGCCACCATGTCCATCCCGTCCGGATTGGGCAGCACGAGCAGGCAGATGACATCATCCAGGATATTCAGCATCTCTGGCGTTCCCGCCGTGATCAAATCATAGGTTAGCTGGATGATATGCTGGGCAGGTGCTACCTCTGTGGCATGGAGGCCTCCGTCGATCCAAACGATGGCTTTTCCTTCTGAAGCCAGCTGTTTGGCGTCCTTCTCGGATAGGTTATCCACCAATGATAAGCGTTTGGAAATATCTTTGAAATGCTCCAGCCGGGCGATATTTTTTTCCGATGAGACCGCTGCCAGTATCATCGGTCTCCCCTCAGAGGTTTTCCCGTATTCAAAAAGCTTGATTCTCGAGGACTGTTCTTCCAGTATTCTCCAGTACTCCACAGCCTGTTTGTAGTTGATCAGATGATAATCCGCCCCGACTTGAAATCCAAAATGGCTGTCTGGAGACGTGACGTTTTGACCAAACACTTGGCTGAAGAGCAAAAAGACGATAACAACGAAAAACTCTGTTTTGCTTATGGATTTATTTCTCATTATCCGTTCCTCATGTTGGCTATTATAATAGATACAGAGACATAGAGATAGCATATAACAGCAAAAAAAATGAAGTCAAATTTCTTCCTTTACTTTGTGTTTTTTTAGAGCTAGAATAAAAATTTCCTATGGAGGGAATGGCTCTAAATCCATTCCTTATTAAATTGTAGGAGGGAATCATGCATCCAAGATTGAAGGTTTTTGTTTTTATTCTCACGCTAGCGCTTCTGGTGCCTTTTGGCTGTAAGAAGAAAGCGGCCGAGGAAGCCGAGCTCAAAATCGACTTCGAAAAATACACGCTGGCCAATGGCCTGGAAGTAGTTCTCCATGAAGACAAGTCTGATCCGATCACGTCTGTTGCCATTCAATATCATGTCGGATCTAATCGAGAACTTCTCGGACACACTGGATTTGCTCATCTCTTCGAGCACATGATGTTCCAGGAATCCCAGCATGTCGGCCAGGATCAATTTTTCAAAAAAATCCAGGAAGCCGGCGGAACATTAAATGGCGGCACGAGCAGAGACGGCACAGTCTATTTTCAAATTGTCCCGAAAAATGCTCTCGAAATGGTCCTCTGGCTCGAGGCAGACCGGTTGGGCTTCCTAACGCCTACAATCACTCAGGAGGCTTTTGCCAATCAACAGAATGTCGTCAAAAACGAAAAAAGACAGGGAGAGAATCGGCCTTACGGCTACACAAGCCACATCATCGGGAAGCTGCTCTACCCTGAGGGTCATCCTTACAACTGGACGGTTATCGGCTCGATGGAGGATCTGACACTTTCCACTTTGAAGGATGTTCATGAATTCCATGACAAGTGGTATCGCCCCAACAATGCCACGCTGGTCGTTGCAGGGGATTTTGAGAGGGAACAGACAAAACAATGGATCGAAAAATATTTTGGCGAGATAAAATCTGGAGAGAAGTTCGATGATCCCGAACCCCAGCCAGTCACTTTGGACAAGATCAAGGTGGCTTACTGGGAGGACAAGTTTGCCAAATCCCCTGAACTGAACATGGTTATCCCCACAGTTGAGGAGTTTCACCCGGACGCTTATGCTCTGAACTTTTTAGGACGGCTGTTTTCTTACGGAAAAAAAGCCCCTCTCTACAAAGTCATCGTGGAGGAGAAGAAATTAGCCCCGTCTGTCTCAGGATACCAGATGAGCAACGAGATTGCCGGAGAGTTCCGGCTCAGAATCCGGACTTTTCCAAATGTCAACCTCAATGATGTCAAAGATGCCATTTCCGAAAGTTTTCAAAGATTCGAGACGGAATCCTTCACAGAGAAGGATGTGGAGCGTATAAAAGCGGGCCTTGAAACCCAATTTTACAATAGCATATCCAGTATTCTCGGCAAATCATTTCAACTTGCTCAGTACAATGAATATGCCGGTTCTCCAGGATATATTACGACAGATCTTGCAAAAATCAAAGCCGTCAAAAAAGCAGACATATTGCGTGTGTATGAGCAATATATCAAAGGTAAGCCTTATGTGATGACAAGTTTTGTGCCTAAAGGGCAGGTGGCTCTTGTCGTCGAAGGATCAGAGCCCTTTACGATTGTCGAGGAAGCCGTCGAAGCGGAGAAGATAGCGGCGGAAAGGCAGGCAGAAGAGTTCAAGGTGGAACCTATTCCTTCCTCTTTCGACCGCAACGTCGAGCCTCCCAAAGGCCCAGATCCTGAAATCACCCTTCCCACCGTATGGAAAGACGAGCTGGCCAACGGAATTCGGCTGTATGGTATCGAGCACACGGAGTTACCCCTTGTCCAGTTCTCTTTGACGATCAAAGGGGGAGAGCTTCTAGATGATATGAACAAAGTTGGTGTGGCCAATCTGATAACCGATATGATGATGGAAGGCACAAAGAACAAAACACCTATCGAACTGGAAGAGGCCATCGATGAGCTGGGTGCCAATATCAATATGTACACCAGCCGTGAAGCCATAACAATTTTCGTGAATTGCCTGTCATCCAAATTTAGCGACGTTTATAAGCTTGTGGAGGAAATCCTACTGGAACCCCGCTGGGACGAGAAGGAATTTGCCAGAGTAAAAAAAGAAACCCTCGAAAACATCAACCGGAGCAAAGTCAATCCGCCTCTTGTTGCCCGGAATATTTTTAATAAGCTGGCTTACGGCGGCAACCACATATTCAGCATACCGACCATAGGGACCAAAGAATCCGTAGAAGCCATTAGCATCGATGACCTAAAAGCCTATTACGAGAAGAGCCTTTCGCCCACAGTCACCCACATAACCATAGTAGGCAATATTACTCAGTCTGCTGCAGTTGACAAGTTTAAATCCCTTGAAGATAAATGGGCTGCTAAAGAAGTCGCCTTCCCGGAATATACACTGCCGGCTCCTCTAGAGAAGTCCGCGGTGTACTTTGTGGATATGCCAGGAGCCCGTCAGTCTGTTATCAACATCGGGAATCTTTCCATGCCGGCCACCGACCCGGATTATTATCCGGCTTATGTCATGAACTACAAGCTGGGAGGAAGTTTTAACGGGTTTGTGAATATGATCCTAAGGGAAGAGAAAGGATACACATACGGAGCTCGTACTGGCTTCAGCGGATACCTCACTCCAGGAACTTTTACAGCATCATCATCAGTGCAATCTCCGGCTACGCTGGAATCGGTGCAGATTTTCAGAGATTTGATGCTGAAGTACAGAAAAGGAATCGTTCCAGAGGATTTACAGTTCACCAAGGATGCCTTGATCAAATCCAATGCCCGGAATTTTGAGACTCTTGGCGCTCTTCTAGGAATACTGAACAACATCGCCACATACAACCGTCCAGATGATTACATCAAAAAGCGGCAGGAGTTCGTCAAGAATCTTACAGCAGATCGCCATAAAGAACTGGCTCAAAAGTACATCGATCCTGATCATATGATCTATCTTGTTGTCGGAGATGCCGCCAGCCAGATGAAATCTTTGGAGACGTTGGGCCTCGGTGAAGTAACCCTCATCGAACAGAAATAATGGGAGTTTGCACCTGAATAGACGCCCATCCTGGATCCGTTCAAAATTCTGAACATCCGAAAGAGACCCCATATATAAGGGCATTCTTGGCCTTTTAAAAGGGGAATTTAAAAAAATAACATATCCTGTTGACACACGAATAATAAAGTGCTAAAATTTTAACATGCTAAAAATACAACATGATTCATGAGGCGAATAATAAGGTGAAAAAATGAAAGAACAGACGAATCTCAGCCGCAGGGAAAGACAGATCATGGACATCATTTACCAGCTCAAAGAAGCCACAGTTGCCCAGGTTCTCGGAAGACTGCCCGATCCACCAAGCTATTCTGCTGTGAGAGCTCTGCTCCGTGTGCTCGAAAATAAAGGACATCTGAGGCATAAACAGGATGGGCCTCGGTATATTTTCTCTCCCACCCTCTCCCGGGAAACAGCAAGACAGACTGCCCTGCGTCATCTGCGGAAGACGTTTTTTAATGGTTCGACAGAAGAAATTGTGGCCGCTCTCCTCGATATTGCGGAAAACGATCTTTCCGATGAAGACTATCACCGTTTGCAGGCTCTTATCGAAAAGGCCAGGAAAGAAGGAAGATAAACATGGGATTTGTGTTTGATAGAAGCTGGCTTGTTCTCCTGAGCGAATATCTTATCAAGAGCTCTGTTATCCTGTCCGTTTCGATTCTGCTGGTTGTTGTTTTAAGGAAAAAATCAGCCGGGCTGAGACATCTTGTTCTTTCTTTTTTTCTTATCGGGCTCCTGTTTCTGCCGATTCTCTCGATAATCTCGACAGGGTGGGAAACAAAATTTCTTCCTTCATGGCAAACAGAGGATGCTGCCGTACTCGATGCCGATGGTAGAACAGCCAACTTGGATGATTCCTCCAGAACTTCTGCGTCAACTTCCATGGCTTCCGAGCTGCCCAGACCTATGGAGGAGGGCCAAAAAGACTTCCGGTTTTCGTTAAGCATGTTTTTGAAAAAGTTGAAGCCTGCTTGCAAATTTGCTGCGATGGTGCTGTGGTTTTTTGGATGGATGTTTCTTTCCATCCGGATGGCAATGGGTTTGTATGGCACCATCCGGCTGGCCCGAGAGGGGCAGGTCATACAGGATCCTCTTTGGCGGAGGCTTTTGTACCGGTTCTTAAGGGCCGTCTCTTTGCGGAGAAAAATCAATCTTCTGAGCCATGATAAAGTGCTGGTTCCCCTCACGTGGGGTGTTGTCAAACCCATCGTGATGATGCCGGCAGAATCCGAGATCTGGAGCGAAAATCAGCGCTCTGCGGCCCTTTATCATGAGCTCTCCCATATCAAAAGAGGGGACTATCTTGTTATGCTGCTGGCCAGGATCAGCCGGGCTGTCTTCTGGTTCAATCCTCTGAGCTGGATCGTTTTGGGGATGATCAAGAGGGAACAGGAAAAAGCCTGTGACGAGCATGTATTGAGAGCGGGAATAAAACCATCGACCTATGCCGAAAACCTATTGCTTATCCGGAATTCTGCCTTGGATCATTGGAATCCGCCCGCGGCCGTTTTGGGTGCGATGAATAAATCCCATCTGAACGACAGGCTTTCCACGATTTTAAAGCAGAGGTTCATCCTCAAGGAGGCTCAAATGAAAACCAAAGTATCATTGAGTGTTTTGGCCGTCCTATCCATATCGTTTATCGGGCTGGCGCGTCCTGGAAACACATTCAGCAGTCATGTAGAAGCGGTTTCTCATGAAACTGCCGCGATCGCTGCCTGGATCGATTCACATGAAACTCCGGTTGATGCTCAGCAACAAGAAAAAAAAGAGCAGAAAAAAGAAGTCAAGAAAGGTGTGAAAATAGAAGAAAAAGACAAAAAGGAGCAGAAAAAAGAGCTCAAAATTTCCCATGCCTACAAGATAAGATCGAAAGAAATTCATTTGGATCATGCTGAAGGACACAGCGCTGCCGCGATCATGGATGATAAGGGTGTATTCACTTTTATCTATACGGCAGAGTTTGCGATCGATCAAAAAGAGGCTTTTGAGAAAGCCGTAAAAAAATTAGAGGACAATCTCCCCGAGGATTACAGCCTTGATTCCACGTTCGACGAAGGAGAAGGCACTCTTATCTTAAAAATCAAGAAAGAAAAAAAAGAAGGGGAGGAATACAAAAAGGCTGTAATATCCCTGGATGAGATAAAGGAACTGATCGAAGAGTTCAAAAAGGATATAGAAAAAATTAAAAAATAAAACGTATAAACTACCTGGATTATTCACGGGCCAAGCCACCCACCCTGCCCAACGTCAATGTTGGCGCGGAAGAGGCACATGAATAATTCAAGTTAGATGATCTCCAGTTTGTCCTTGCTTGGCAATTTGGGGAATTTTGCGTGCGGCTCCTGCTGGTACCAGAAGGCCACCGAAGAGATGTCATCCTGGAGTGGGAGGTACCGTCCGCCCGAGTGCCAGCCGAGAGCCTGAATGGTCACTCTCAAATCTTTTTCGAATCTAACAGGATCCATGATGTGCCAGCGGTACAGACCGAACCGCTGCTGGGATTGCCATTGGCCGTCCGGGATGATAGCCTGAGGCATCCCGGCATAAGAAGTGGTGTATTCCTTATATTTTCCGTTCACCGTAAATCCATAGGAGCCGCAGAAATAATCCTCGGTTCCCGTGCCGCATATCGTCGGGAACTTCTGATCTCCGTCGATGAAAAATTTGATCTCGCCTTCGCCCCACCATCCGGTGTTGTTGGCCTGCCAGCACATATAGGTTCCGACAAAATGGCCCCATCCTTTGATCCCATCGACAATCGTATAATCCGACTTGTAGGGGAGAGGGTTGGTGCGCCGGAATTGGGCATGAAAATAGGCGGCATCATCAGGAATATCTGTCAGGGTGTAGTTGATCTGATAGTATAGGGTCATTTTTTTCTCGTCCAGATTCTCCATCGTGACTTTGCATGATTTCCGGAAAGGCATCACCCAATAGCTGTTCAGGCCGCTTCCAGGATTGACACATATGGGAAGAGAAGATACTTTGGCAAATTTTCCCCAACCACAGGCAAAAAAATCGCCCACCGGAACCTCTACCGAAGGCTCTTCCTCCCCGTCCCAGTAAAACCTCAAAATAGAGAACCGCCAGTTTCCTGCCGGTGTCATCCAGATCTGTTGAATCGCACCTGGCCCGTCGATCTCGGCCAGGACATAGGTCTGGTTGGGCTCGATATGGATGTAGGGGGAAACCTTCCATCCCTGACCCAGATCCCGCGCGGCATTCTTGGCCAGCCCGTCCACCGACATTCCTCCCTTTCCCTTTTCGCCTGTGAAATTTTCAGGGCTTATCGAACGGCTCCTGGCATGGGAAAGCCGGTACAGATTGCCAAGATTGAGATAGAGCCCATTAAACACTTTTTCCTCCGCAGCATACAAAATCAGGGATGCCAGCATTAATCCAAGCGTGATAAATGCCCATTTTTTCTTCATAAATGACCTCCTTTATGCAGACTGGTTGGACAAAAATGAAATTTTGAATATGAGCTTTTTTTTAAATCCAACCCAAGAGAAGATTTATAACGTCTTATCCTGGATTGTCAAGCTTGTTCGATATTATTTCCCGGAAGCTTCCTGGATAAAGGCGGCCGGATCTTTTTTCAACTTGATGATCGATGGCTTGTGGATGTACATCATATGCCCTGCCTCGCAGTAGCCCATCTTGACCCGGTCCTTGAACTCACCATTCAGACCCATTTGGGCGAACGTGTTCTCGGTCCCGAAGAAGGGCGTGGCTCCGTCATAATAGCCGTTGCAGCAGAATACCTGCTGTATCCGGTTGAGACCGGATCGATAAACACGAGGTCAGTGACGTCAATCAACGAGTTATCATTTGTGCAATGGACTAATCCAGCTCTGAGATTTCCTCTGTTGAATTTGCATTGGGATTTTGATAATAATGGAGGTATGACCGGGGTGAAACCAGGGAGGAGAAGTTTCAATATGAGTCTTAAAATGTATCCGTTTAGGTTGATTCTGTCTTTTGGCATGGTTTTTTTTGTGTTGGCGAATTTCCATTGTAAACCCGGAGAAATAAGCCAGGAGATCCAAAATCTCCGGGCTTTTGCCAAGCTTTACGGCTATGTCCGGTATTTCCATCCCAGCGATGAGGCCAGCCAGATCGATTGGGACCGCTTTGCGATCTATGGGGCAGAAAAAGCAAAAAATGCGGCAAATCGACAAGAACTTAAATCGGTCTTAGAACAATTGTTTCTTCCGGTGGCTCCGACAATTCAGATTTACTATTCAGGAGAGAAACCGGCAAAGCCAAATTTAGGACTCCCCAAGGACACCGCAGGCTTGAAGGTTGTCGCTTGGCAGCATAGAGGCCTTGGATTTGGGAGCACGAATTCCCCCTATATAAGCAAACGACTTAATAGGGAATTAACCCTAAAGCCAGCAATGCCTGGTGTGTTAACCCAAGGCATCGATGCCACAAACTTACGCGGGAAAGAAATTAAGCTGAGAGTTTTTGTGAAGGCTAAGGTTAAAGGGCCAGGCAGCCAAGGGCATCTGTGGCTGAGGGTGGATCGAGAAAATAGACAGGTTGGATTTTTCAGTAACATGAACGATCGCCCTATTGTATCTGAAGAATGGAAGGAATATGAAATAAACGGGAAAGTAGCCTCTGATGCCACAATGATCTTTTTTGGCAGCATCTTGAACGGATCAGGCAAGCTGTGGCTGGATGATTTCAAATTGTTCGTGCTTGCTGATGATAACACGTGGGAACATTTGGCAATCAAGAATCAAGGATTTGAGCTTGGGGATGTTGATCATCTGCCTCAATATTGGGCCGGCCGGAGTCAGGGATACAGGTATAGTCTTCAGAAACAAAATCCTCCTGTCGGGGAAAAGTGCCTTTTGATAGAAAGTATGGGTCAAAAAATAACAGGTCCGTTATTCCGCAAACATCATGAAGTCGGAGATGTGGTCAACAAAAAACTGTGTGCCGATCTCTCCTGTCAGATTCCGTTGGCTCTTTATACGGACGAAATCGGGACCCTGGGGAAAAATAAGGATTATACTTTTGATAAACTAGCTGCAGATTTGAAAACAAAAGATTCTGGGGACCTGACGGCCGACAGTGAATATGTACGGCTGGCGGATGTCATCATCGCCTGGAATGTTTTCCAGCATTTTTATCCCTACTTTGACGTGGTGGATGTGGATTGGGATGAAGAGCTGACAAATACCTTAAGACATGCTCTGGATGATAAAACCGAAAAAGATTTCTTTTACACTCTTAGCCGTTTGGTAGCCAGGCTCCAGGACGGACATGGAAATGTTTACCACGATGTCTGGGCACGGCAGGCCGGCCTTCCGATCAAGGTCGACTGGATAGAAAATCAGGTTGTGGTCACGGTGTCCAAAGATCCGGCTGATTTTCAGAGGGGAGATATCATACTGGATATTGATGGCATCGGAGCGGAGAAGGCTTTATTGGAGGCCGAGGAATTTATCTCTGGATCCCCTCAATGGAAGAGGTGGAGATCCCTGAATCGGTTCGCATACGGAGAACCCGGGACAATAGCCAGGCTCAAAGTTAAGAGGGGAGATGATGCCTTTGAGGTTGAGATGGAAAGGAATTTTAAAGAGCAGTTGGCCGAACCCATAAAGCCAAACATCACTGAACTCGAAAACAAAATATATTACGTCAATTTGGACAAAGCATCATGGCCCGAAATCAAAGCGAAAATCAATGATCTCGCCAGTGCAAAAGGAGTGATTTTCGACCTGCGTGGTTACCCCAACAGCAATCATCAGATTATTGGTCATCTTCTCAAAAAAAATGATACATCTGTGGACTGGATGCAGATCCCTTTTATTATTTATCCGGATCAGGAAAACATCGTTGATTACCAGAGGATGGGATGGAGGCTTCCGGCACAGAAACCGCATATCGCAGGTAAAGTTGCCTTCATCGTCTACAGGGGATGCATCAGTTATGCTGAATCTTTCATGAGCTTTATCGAGCATTACAAACTCGCAGAAATTGTGGGACAGCCAACTGCCGGGACAAACGGAAACATCAACCCTTTCGTTCTTCCAGGGGGATTTCGGGTCACATGGACCGGAATGAAGGTGATCAAACACGATGGCTCTCAACATCACTTGATCGGTATTCTGCCCACAGTCCCCGCAAAAAGAACGATCCAAGGAGTGATCGAAGGGAGGGATGAGTTTCTGGAGAAAGCTTTGGAGGTTATAAAGCATTAGATGATGGAGCGTATTAAGTTTTTTCATAGATGGAAGGGTGGTGCTGGCTGTTGAGGAATCTAAGCAACGGCGAGATGCGAGATTCGCTGTAACTGCTGGCACCTTGCCCAGCCAGCTCAGCAAGGCAATTTCAGGGTGGCAGAAAAGAATTTACCGTTCAATCCCCTCTATGGGTGATTTAAGGGGTGATTTTACGGAGATACAGACAAATTCGACGTCCTGGTCCATCCGGAATCGACAGACCTGTCGTTTGCCTATCCTACATTCCTTCTTGAGATATCCTCCCCAAAATCATCCCTAAAGGGGATTGCCATAATCAGCGTACATTGGTATAGAAATGGACAATGAAAAACGCTGATAAATCCAAAGAGTATCTCTTGATAAAAAAACGTCTGCAGGAATGTGAGGAGAAATACCGGAATCTGGTCGAAAAAGCCAACGATGGGATTGCTATCATTCAAGACAGGATGTTCAAATATGTCAATCCGAGGCTGGCTGAAATGGTTGGTTATTCTGTGAAAGAAATCATAGAAACGCCATTTGAAAAGCATATCCACTCCGATGAGCTGCCCAAGGTGCTCGATCGTCACAAACGCCGTGTGGCAGGGGAAGAGGTACCGTCTATCTATGAGTCGGCCATACAATCCAGGGATGGCCGAAAAATCCTAGTTGAGTTCAACGTCACCCAAAACTATTATCTCGGAAAACCGACCACCTTTGTGTTTGTCCGTGACATCAGTCAACGCAAAAGGGAAGAAAAAATCCAAGCCTCTGTTTATCAGATTTCAGAAACCGCCTATTTGGCAAAGGATCTGCCTGAATTTTATCAAACTGTCCATGCAATCATTGCGGAACTCATGCCCGCCAAGGATAATTTTTATATAGCTCTTTTTGATGAGCGTACGAATATGCTCTATTATCCGTATTTTGTCGACGAAGAAGAAGAGAACCCTGGGCCTCAAAAGCTCGGGAGGGGCCTGACAGAATATGTTTTTCGGACTGGCAAATCTCTATTGGCTTCTCCTAAAGTGTTTGCAGAGCTGGAGAAAAAAGGGGAAGTGGTATCAATCGGTCCTCCATCAATTGATTGGCTTGGGGTTCCGCTCAAAATAGGCGGCAAAACCATCGGCGTATTGACAGTCCAGAGCTATACAGAAGGAGTCAGATACACAGAGGAAGAAAAGAATATTCTAACTTTTATCGCGGAACAGATCGCCATGGCCATCGAGCGCAAGCAGACCAGTCAAGCGTTGAGGAAGAGCGAAAAACAGATTCGGGCACTGATCGAAGCCATCCCGGCTTCCATCTATTTTAAAGACACAGAAGGCAGGAATATTGTAATGAACAAGGCCTATGAGGAGTTGGTGGGAATCGGCCGCGAAGAAATCATCGGGAAAACCGATGAGGAGCTGTTGCCGAAAAATTTAGCCGATCAATGTCGCAAAAGCGACGAGAAAGTATTGAAAAGCCGAAAAATATTTCACAGCGAGGAAAAATATCTGAGTCAGGATGGAGAGATGACTTTTTTTGAAACCACGAAATCTCCTATTCTTGATACACAGGGTGAGATTGTGGGACTTGTGGGTGTGAGCAGCGATATAACGGAGCGCAAAAAAACAGAAAAAGCTCTGGAGGCGTCAGAGGAACGTTACAGAGATCTCGTAGAAAAGGCTGGAATTGCCATTTTGATCGATGACAGAGCGGGAAATTTCCAATATGTGAATGAAAGATACGCAGAGCTGTTCGGGTACTCTCAAGAGGAGTTCAAAAGCCAATCCATCCGAACGATTGTTTATCCTGACGATGTGGATATGGTTATGTGCTATCACAGAAACCGCATTCAAGGTAAAAAATCGCCTTCCCGGTATGAATTCAAAGGAGTGAAAAAGGATGGCTCCATCATTTACCTCGAGGTTGACGCTCAGGCCATCAAGAAGGAAAACAAAATTATCGGAACCCGATGTTACATTTGGGATATAACCGGACGGAAACTGGCAGAAAAGGCCCTGAGGCAGAGCGAAGAAAAATACAAAACAATCGCAGAAAATATAGATGTGGGAATATACAGAAGTCCGGCTGGCGCAAATGGCTGTTTTCTAGAAGCAAATCCCGCGTTGGTGAAAATGTTCGGATATAAAGATAAACAGAAATTTCTGAATGTCGATGTGTCAAAGCTGTATCAGGACCCCGAAGGTCGAAAATCTTTCCAGAAAAAGATGCTTCGAGAAGGTTTTGTGAAGAATGAGGAACTGCTGCTGAAGAAAAAAGACGGCACGCCTTTTTTGGGATCGGTTTGTGCAGTGATGGTGAAAGATGAGCGGGGAAAGATCAGATATTTTGACGGGATCGTCGAAGATATCACGGAGCGCAAAGAGGCTGAGGAGAAACTCAAAACTTCCCTCCTAGAGAAGGAAGTCCTCCTGCGTGAAATACACCATCGGGTGAAAAACAATCTTCAGATTATTTCCAGCCTTTTGAATCTTCAGTCCCGTCATGTCGAAGATGAGCCCGTCCTGGATTTGTTTCAAGAAAGCCGAAATCGGGTTCGTTCGATGGCTCTTGTTCATGAGAAATTGTACCGGTCTGCTGATTTGGCCAAGGTGGATTTTTGTGAGTATATTCAAAGTTTAAGCCGGCATTTATTCATGTCATATGGAGCCAATTCAAAAAAAATTGACCTGGATGTTGACGTCAAGAATGTCTTTTTAGACATTAATACATCCATTCCCTGTGGATTGATCATAAATGAGCTGGTTTCCAACTCCCTCAAACATGCGTTTTCCGGAAGAAAGCAGGGAACGATTCATGTCGTTCTCAGGCCCGAGACAAACGGCAAGTTCAAGATGGTGGTCAGTGATGATGGGATGGGGCTGCCGAAGAATCTGGATGTGACCAAGACCGAATCATTGGGTCTCCAATTGGTAACCATGCTGGTCGAGCAGCTTCAGGGAACTTTGACGATCGATAATAACAACGGCGCGTCTTTCGAAATCATCTTTAAAAAACTCGACTATGGTTCCAGACCATAGGGGCCGGGTTATATGGATCAGACTTTTAAAACTTGAATATTTCAAAACGATTCCCTACAATCAAAATCTTATAACTTCAGTAATTTTAGGATCAAAATCTGATTCCGATGGAAGCAATAAAAATTGAGAATTTAACCAAAAATTTCAACGATGTGATTGCCGTTGACCATATTTCTTTTTCTGTCGCCACAGGAGAGCTGTTCGGCTTGTTGGGGCCTAACGGCGCCGGAAAAACCACCACCATCAACATGCTTTCTACCCTTCTTAGGCCTACTTCTGGCAATGGAGAAGTGGCCGGATTTGATATCACACAGGACAGAGATAGTGTGCGCCGCAGCATTGGTGTTGTTTTTCAGGAACCGGCCTTGGACACAAAATTAACGGGCCGAGAGAACCTGGAATTTCATGCCATGATGTACAAGATGGGAAAGGAGGAGCGACGGCCGAGAGTGAAGCAAGTCCTCGAACTCGTGGAATTGACAGAAAAACAGAAAGTCCTCGTTGAGAATTATTCGGGTGGGATGAAAAGGCGCTTGGAAATTGCAAGAGGCCTGATCCATAAGCCAAAAGTGCTTTTTCTGGATGAACCCACCTTGGGGCTGGATGCCCAAACAAGAAGACATATCTGGGACTACATCAGGAAACTAAACAAGGAAGACGGTGTGACTATCGTCCTGACGTCTCATTACATGGAGGAGGCGGATTTTCTTTGTGACAGGATTGCCATCATCGATTACGGCAAAATCGTGGCGATGGATTCTCCAGAAAAGCTCAAGAATGTGCTCGGAGGAGACTTCGTTTCGATCGAGATCGAGGGGAATGCCGCTGAACTCAAGAAAAATTTGGAATACCGGGAATGGGTCAAAACTCTAACCCAGCATGGAAATTGTTTAAGTGTGACCCTGGAAAAAGGAGAAAGGCGGATCCCTGAGATCATCAATGCGGCTCATGAAAAAGGAGTCATGGTGGCGTGTGTGCACCTGCGAAAGCCCAGCTTGGAGGATGTCTTTCTTCACTTCACCGGACGCACCATCCGGGAACAAGAAGCCAGCCAGTCAGAAAAAAATTTAGCATTTATCCATGCCCGGATGAGGAGGAGACGGTGATCCATCCGGCGGCCATTTATGTGTTGTGGCTGCGGGAAATGAAAAGGTTTGCCCGGGCCAAATCTCGTATCATTGGGGCGTTGGCCTTCCCCCTCTTTTTTCTGGCCTTTTTGGGTTTGGGATTCAGAAGAATGGCAATTCCCGGCCTTGCAAGTGATGTGAATTACATAAGTTTTTTGGTCCCCGGCATTCTCGGAATGAGTTTGCTCTTCTCCTCCACTTTTGGAGGACTTTCTGTTTTATGGGACCGGGAGTTTGGATTCCTCAAAGAAATCATGGTTGCTCCTGTGAGCCGTGTTTCCATTGTGCTCGGCCGGATTGCCGGCGGAATAACGACAGCGATGATCCAGGGCCTTCTCGTTTTTGCTGTTTCATTTGTGATCGGATTCAGGCTTTCCTCTT
Source organism: uncultured Eubacteriales bacterium (assembly GCA_964580235.1). Lineage (GTDB taxonomy): Bacteria > Acidobacteriota > Aminicenantia > Aminicenantales > Aminicenantaceae. The sequence goes on from CAZOJY010000055.1 coordinate 18,132, forward strand.
TTCTGGTATTGCCGATGGCGCTGATTTTTATGGTTCTTATTTCGGTCACCTTCCTCGGTTTAGGGTTGATTTTTGCCTCCAAAATGCGGGATATGCAGGGATTTTCGATCGTAATGAATTTTGTGATTTTCCCTCTTTTTTTCCTCTCGGGAGCGCTTTATCCGCTGGAAAATTTCCCGGGATGGCTTAGAGTTTTGTCTTACATCGACCCCCTTACATACGGGATCGATGGATTGAGAGCCATCATGATCGGCCACTCTTCCTATACGATAGCATTTAATCTGGTAATCATGATTGTTTTTTCTCTCCTAATGATTTTTTTTGGAACCTATTTTTTTGAAAAAAGCGAAAGCGTTTAGCTGCTTTTATGGATATGCACATGTCATTGCGAACCATTTATGCCTGCAGTATTAAAGAAAAAACAGCACGATTGAGAAAAGGTCTTGAAAAAATAGGCTGTGGTCACCTGTGTTCTGGGATTACCCCCACACCTATAACAAAAGGCTTTCGGAGCCGGGCCAAATTCAAAGTATTCGGAAATCCCGAAAGTTTCATTATAAAAGGAACGGACCCAAGACAGGGAGAAGTGCTTTATGAGAATGCTCTCTGGATGATGCCATCGTGGGGAAGAAAGCTGATGATCCATATCATTGCTTCCGTTTCTGACAAACTGGGGGATTATTGGGTGGATGGTTTCGAGGTCCAACTCTCTCATGGAAACAGGCATGCCCATGTTACTCTATCCGTGAAGCGGCAGGATATGCAATCTTATACAGAGCTTGCGGAGTTTCTTCTTGAGAAAATCCCTGCTCTTGAGGGTGTTTCCATACCTTCCAAAAAACAAGATTTCGGCAAGGCCTTTCTTTTGCATAACGTCTGCGGAGTTAATTTTTATTCCCAATATTCTGCTTTTTTTCAGACGAATTTGTGCTTAACGACGCGGCTGGTTGACGCCGTCAAGCGCAGGTACCAAAATTTGCATTTTTACAGGATTTTAGATCTGTATTGTGGGGTTGGCCTATTTTCTTTATCGATTGCGGGAAATTCAATACCTGTCCTTGGAGTGGATATCAATAAAAGAGCGATAGACAGCGCTCGGCTGAGCGCAAAAAGCATGGGTTTTGATCTGGGCTCCTTTCTATGCAGCCCCGTCGAGAATTTTTTGCAGAATGCCTTCGTCAGTCCCAACGATCTGATCATAATCGATCCTCCCCGCTCCGGTTGCCCAGAATCACTGATTCCTGTCATTTCCAGGCGCGAAGTCAATAATATTTGTTCCATTTCATGTGATCTGCCAACCCATATTCGTGATCTCGAGCTTTGGATTCAAAGCGGTTATGCGGTCCATTCCCTTTTAGCATTTGATATGTTTCCTTTCTCAGAATTTTTAGAAACTGTCGCCTTTTTACAAAAAAGGAACTAAAACGAGTTGTCAGAGCAAGTTGTATTTTTTATAATCATCAAGAGCAAGAATTATCCCTAATGAACAGGAAAAAAAGAATCTACTTCTCTCTTGCGATGTTTTTTACCGTTTTTTTTGTTGGGATTGTAGGATTTAAGATTATCGGGGGAAGGGAATGCTCCCTTCTCGACAGCCTGTACATGACGGTCATTACTCTGTCCACTGTGGGGTATGGGGAAGTAGGAAATCTCAGTGCAATTCCCGGGGCTCGGGTATTTACCATTATTTTTATCCTCCTCAGCCTGGGCACGATCGCTTTTGCCGTAACGTCGATCACCAGTTTTATTGTCGAGGGGGAACTGAAAAACCTTCTTGGGAGACGAAGGATGGAAAAAGAAATTGCCAAACTTAAGGATCATTATATTGTGTGCGGTTCGGATGAGACCTCCATGACTGTCATCCAGGAACTTGTTTTGACCAAAAGACCGTTCGTGGTTGTTGAGCCGCTGCAGGAAAAGATCGAAAAGCTATCCTTACAGGGAAATATCCTTTTTGTGCATGGCGATCCCACCGAAGACAATGTTCTTTTGCAGGCCGGGATCGAAAGAGCGAAAGGAATTCTCCTGTCGCTGCCGAGTGATGAGGCCAACCTTTTTGTCACAATAACCGCAAGAAGCATCAATCCCGATATCCGAATCGTGACCAAAGGGATCGATGTAAAATCCCATAAAAAAATGGTCAAAGCGGGTTCAGATGCGGTCGTATCTCCTGAATTCATCGGAGGCATGAGGATGGTCTCCGAGATGATCCGCCCGGCCGTTGTGACATTTCTGGATATGATGCTCCGCGACAGGGAGGAGGTTCTCCGGTTTGAAGAAATTCATGTGGAGAAGAGCGCCTCTTTTGTGGGCAAAACAATCGGGGAGGCGGGCATCGATAAAGAAACCGGTTCCCTTCTGGTAGCCCTGCGCAGGGCTGGCAGTGATAAATATGATTTTAACCCTGTAAAAAGCTCAGAGATTCAGGAAGGCGATGTCCTTGTTTTGATTGCTACCCCCAATATGATTATGCAGATTGAAGAGGCAGCCGGTAAAAGTTAGACCTCATCCATTTTGGCTTCGGTTTTCTCTGGGAGTTTTTCGGCTCCCTCTCCACTGACAAGTTCCAGTTTATCCGAAAATCTGTCCAGGCGTTTTTCCGCGTCATCGAACTTTGTGTGCGCATGCCCCAGATGGAATCCCAGGATCTCGAAATCTTTCCGGAACCGCATCAAATCTCCCTGAAGGCGGGTGAGACGCTGGAAGATCTCGCGGGCAGATTTTTCGATCTGCAGCCCTTTGAGCCCCTGCACGATGACCTGCAGGTAGGCGTAGAAAGAATTGGGGGAAACCGGGATCACCCGTTTTTTGAGCGCTGAGGAAAAGATGCTCCGGTCCTCGCCCGGGTTTTCGTCCTTCAGAATGGTCTCGTAATAAATGTTTTCCGCAGGAATGTACATCAGGGCAAAATCATATGTGCCTTCGTCTGGGAGTATGTACTTTTTAGAAATTTCACCGATATGTTTTTTGACATCGGCCGCGAATTTTTTCCGGAGGTCTTCCTTTTCTTTCGGATTATCTTCGCCTGCGTATTTTTGGAAATTCTCTAGAGGGAATTTGGCGTCGATCGGAACCATGTTGTCACCGATGTGAATGACAGCATCCACCATCTCCCCGCTTTTGAATTTGTGTTGAAGCTTAAAAAAGGCAGGAGGCAAAATCTGACGCAGCAGGTCTCCCAGGAAGAGCTCGCCGAATCCGCCGCGGAATTTGGGAGCCCGCAGAAGATTCTCCAGATTGGAGATGTTTTTGGCTTTGTCCAATACTTCGCGGGTCACGACTTCCATTTTCCCGAGATCTTTTTTGACATCGCCCAAAGCTCCGCCGATATCTCCTGTTGTTTTTTGAAACTGACTGCTCATATTTTGGAGCTGCTGGTTGATATTCTTGGTGAGGTGCCCGATCTGCTGCTGCATCAGTGAGAGGGATTTATCTTGGGCCTGGGCTTTTTTGATTTCTTCGATTTTGCTGGCAGTGGCTCTTAATGACCAGAGAAGAAAGAGCAAAAGCAGCAAAAGAATTCCAGCCAAAATAATGAAAAGAAGTGAGGTGTTTATCATTAATCTGTTTCTTGTGAGTCATTATAAAAAAATACACGAGGGTGTGCAAACTCTCAATTCGTGATGGTGTTGGAATTGACAATATAATTTGACTTTTCTAAACTAGAGGAGACTTTATGGCCCGTTAGCTCAATTTGGTAGAGCAGCAGACTCTTAATCTGGAGGTTGTAGGTTCGAGTCCTACACGGGTCAT